>CAZNDQ010000217.1:0-6844 GCA_964571825.1 uncultured Planctomycetales bacterium
ACACAGGAATGTTTTCCTTCAGCACGTCAGCCAGATCGACGCAGCATGTGCTCGTCGCACCAATCGCTGTCTGGCTCTGACCGTCGCGCTCTTCGCGGCCGTCGCCGCCGCAGCGTCGACCGCCAGTGCCCAGCAGGTCACAATTGAACTACGGAGCGGCCAGGTCGGCGGCGCCCCGGGCAACGCCGGAACGGTCGGTGCGGTCGGACCCGATGCGGGCGCGCCGGACGACGACATCACCTATTTGACTCAGGCGGGATGCTGCAGCCCGCTCCGAGGGTCCGCATTTGTGCCGGGTGATTTTGCCGCTGCCCAGGCGGGCCCTCCTGCCGAACTGATTGTCCCCCATCCGGCGCCGACCTGGATCGCCTCCCTTCCTTCCGATCCCGACGCCCGCTGGATCAACTGGAATCACGGCACGGTGGGTCCGACCACCGGTTCGGGAAACCCCGCCCAATCCGTCCTCTATGCCATCCCCTTTGACGTTCTTCCATGCGACATCGTCGACGCACAAATAGACTTTCGCTATGCCGTCGACGACCTGTTTGGCGACGCGAATCTCGGCACGCCGAATCCCGAAGGCCTCTACCTCAATGGTGTGCCCCTCGCCGGAAGCCGCGGCGGAATCACGGGCAACGGCTCCGCCGCCGAAAGGCAGTACCTCGCGTCCGGCGCCGGCGTCGCCGGCCTCCTCATTCCCGGCACCACGAATTGGCTCTACGTCTATCAGCGCGACGGCGGCGGCTCCGTCAGCGGCATCATCTTCAGCGCGACGATCGTCCTGAATCCCGACGCTCCCATTTACCTCGGCGAACAACTGACCTCGAACCGTTTCAGCGGCATGCCCAGTGAGACGCTTCAGGTCGTCGTCGGCTACGACGGCAATGACGCCAATCCCACACTGTGCATTCAGGTGAGAAACACGAACACAGGTCAGGTCGGGTGGATTACGCTCGGCGAGTTCCCGCTTCCTGCCATCCGGCCGTGGGGCATCAAGGTCGCTACCTATGAGTTCGATCTCAACGGCAATGAGCCGACGGGCACGTTCGTTGTGCGGGGCGTTGTTCCCAACGGAGTCGTCGATGGGTTGGCCTTCGGCCTGTTCTGGCGCGACGCCTCCGGCAGCTATCACATGCTCAAGAGCAACAGTGATGATCCCAACGGCACGAACCACTTTCTCGGTGTCTGGCCCAGCGTGATTTCCGACGCGACCTTCGACGCCCTCGCCACACAGCTCGCGCCGCCCACCAACTGTCCCGACGGCAACTGCCTGCGCCAGGCACAAGGCACGCTGCAGGGCGCCAAGCTGCTGCCCGACGGTCTGCACAAGATCGGCATTGCAGACATGAGCCTGCCCGGCGACCTCGATCAGGACTGCGACGTCGATCTGCAGGACTTCTCGATCTTCGCCGGCAGTTTCACCGGGCCCGGACTGGGCTGCGGCGAATGTGTACCCTGTGACAGCCCACAATAATCCGCGCTCAATCGCGGTCTTGCCGGGCGGAGCGAGTCTCGACCAAACGGCTCGCTCCGCCCACTTTTCCTCACAGCTTCTCCCGCCCGCCGCTTCCCCGTGTCCGCACCTCCCGCTCCCTTCCCCGTGCCACGTCCATTCCAGCGCGTGCCACCACTCCCCGTCCACGTCGGCGCGCAAAGCCGACTCCACGACTTCGTCACGGCGTTACTTCGTTACTCCGTCACTTCTTCTTCCCATCTGCCCAATCCGCGGCTCACCCTCCACCCGCTTCCGTCGCGGTCTTCCGCGACTCCTCCACGGACCTCCGAACTCTGATCTCTGACCTCTGATCTCTGACCTCTGACACCTGGCTCTGGCCACCGATTCCCCCTCTGTGCCCTCGTTCCCCGCCCTGTGTCCTCTGTGGTACATTTGTTGCCTTCATTCCGGTACACCAGGCACAACCACTTCGTCACTTCCGCTGTCTCTTGCTCGCCACAAGTCAATCGCCACTAGTCACTCCCGGGGCGCGCACAATGCGCGCCCAGACACGGCCTAATGCGCACCCAAAAAATTCCGATTTTTTTCTTTCAACAACTTCTGAAAGAAAAACTTCAAATTTCCGCCGCCGCGGGGCGCCTCGCCAACCGCTTGTCCGGATGAAGCTTACGCGCCACGCGCATCGCCCACGCGCGCCGCGCCCTCCTCGCGCCCGAAAAAAGGGCATTCTCGAAATCCCAACATGGAATCAGGACTTACGAACGAAATGTCCGCTCAAAAACAAACGACTTGCGCGCCATTTGGTCGGACCTGAATTGAGCACCCGGGGCGATCTGCCCCGCCCTCTTTTGCTAGCCACGAGCCACTAGCCACTTCTTCACGTGCCACTGGCCGCTGGTCACTGAAACAGGTCCTTGCGGTCCCCGATCAGCCGCTTCGCCTGCCCGACGAGGTAGAACGAGCCGCAGATGCAGATCAGGTCGTCCCGCGTCACCGCCCGCGTCGCGATCTCCAGCGCCTCGCTCAGCGACCCCGCCACCTGCGCCATCTTCCCGCACAGCTCGACGTACGCGGCGCACAGATCCTGCGGATCAGCGCTGCGCGGCGAACGCACCGGCGTGAAGATCACCTTGTCCGCCCCGAGCTGAATGTACTTCAGCATCCCCGGGATGTCCTTGTCCCCCTGGCAGCCGAAGATCACCACCATCGAATCGTACGGCACGTTCTGCCCGATCGCGTGCATCAGCGCGCGGATGCTCGCCGCGTTGTGCGCGCCGTCGACCATGATCCGCGGCGACTCGCACACCATCTCCATCCGGCCCGGCAGCCGTACCCGAGCCAGGCCGTCGATCGCCTTCTGATCGTCGACCTTGAATCCTTTCTCCCGCAGCACCGAGATCCCGGCCAGCGCCAGCGCACAGTTCACCGCCTGATGATCGCCGAGCAGCGGCACGTGCAGGTGCTCGAAGCGGCTCGTCGGCGTGATGACGCAGACCCGCGTGTGCGGCCCCGTCGCCCGCGACGACTCGAAGCGGAAGCTGAACTCGATCTCTTCGCCGGTGAAGCTGATCGGCGCGCCGACCTCGTCGGCCGCCTTCTTCAGCGTCCGCTTCACCTCGGGCGCCTGCGGCGCGCTGACGATCGGCACGCCGGGCTTGAAAATGCCCGCCTTCTCCGCCGCGATCCGCTCCAGCGTGTTGCCCAGCACAGCCTCGTGGTCGCGGCTGATCGAGGTGATGATGCACACCTCGGGGCGGATGATGTTCGTCGAATCGAGCCGCCCGCCGAGCCCGACCTCGATGACGGCGATGTCCACCTCCTCTTCGGCGAAATGGAGGAAGGCCACGGCCGTCATAATCTCGAAAAACGTCGGCTCGTCCCGCGCCAGGCTCTTCGCGGCGGCCGCCACCCGGTTCAGTTGCCGCGTCATGTCCGACTCGGAGATCATCCGGTCGCCGATGACGATCCGCTCGCGCAGCTCGATCATGTGCGGCGAGGTGTACACGCCGACGCGCAGCCCGGCCGCGTGCAGCATGTTCCCCATCATTGCCGCCGTCGAGCCCTTGCCCTTCGTCCCGGCGATGTGCACCGAGCGAAACTCACGCTGCGGATTCCCCAACGCCGCCATCAGCCGCTGCATCCGGCTGAGGTTGAAAAACGCCGCCTGCCGCGTCGGCCGCGGCAGCTTCTCAAAATCCGCCCGGGAATTCAGATACGTCAGCGCTGCTCGATAAGTCCGAAACGCCCGACCCGTCGTTCGCTGAGCGCTTTTCCGTGGTCTGGTAGCTAGTGTTCGCGCCATAGCGGGATATTACCCGAATGTGTGGTTTTCGTCAACATTTGGCGACTGGCCCCGATCTTGCTAGGCAAGCGGGCCGTTTCGCACACAACCTCTTTATTCACAACGGGATGCGAAGATCGAGCGGTTCATACGCGCGATTTCACACACCGCAATTCTTGGTGCGCTCGATCTCCGGCACACAATATCTGGGCAATCGTTCAGGTTTCGGTGACTTTCGAGGGCCGGTCAATCCCGCCGCATCCGATCCGCGGCAAAGGACCCGCCTTGGCCACAGAAAACCCCCGCTCCGCGAACCGGTATTATATACGGGGACCGGCCGATATGGATCGCTAGATGCGCGAAATCGTGAAAAAAATCGCAACGCCTTCCTCACCCCTTGCGTTCCGCATCACGGTTGGCGAAGCGGTCGAGCGGGTGCTCTCCGGGCTGTCGGGTCGGCAAGCCACGAGGCGGCCGGCGGTGCTGGTGGTCGACCGAACAGTGGCCGAACTGCACTGTGAGCGCCTCCGGAGACTTTCGGCCGCGCTGGCACAGCCGCCAACGCATGTTGTTGCGCCGGGTGAATCCAGCAAGTCGTTGGAGGGGCTGGCAGCCGTGCACGAATCGTTCGCCGCGGCCGGGCTAGATCGCGGCGGAATGGTGGTCGCGGTCGGCGGCGGAGTGACTGGCGACCTGGCCGGGTTTGCCGCGGCGACGTGGATGCGGGGGGTGCCGTGGGTCACAGTGCCGACGACGTTGGAAGCGGCCGTTGACGCCGCGATCGGCGGAAAAACGGCGATCAATCATCCGGCCGGGAAGAACCTCGTCGGCGCGTTTCATCAGCCGGAGTGTGTAGTGATCGACCTGCGATTCCTCGACACCTTGCCTGAACGGGAGTTCCGCGCCGGGTTGGCGGAGAGCCTCAAGCACGCGCTAATCGCTGACGCGCCGTTCCTTGACTGGCAGGAGTCCAAGCTCCCGGCTGTCCTGGCGCGGGATGCGGCCACGCTCGAGTCGCTCATCGCGCGGAACTGCGAGATCAAGGCTGACATTGTCTGCGAGGACGAGCGCGAGCAGCGCGGGCGGCGCGAGGCGTTGAATTTCGGGCACACGGTGGGGCACGCGCTGGAAGCGGCGTTCGACTACCACCTCAGACACGGGGAGTGCGTGGCCGTGGGGCTCGTCGCGGCGTGCGAGTTGAGCGTTTCCCGAGGGCTGATCGCCCGCGACGTAATTGGCCGCGTCCGCGCGTGGCTGACGATTGCCGGTCTGCCGCGGACGATCACGGAGGCGCGCGCGGCGGCCGGCTCCGCGCATTCCAATCTACGCCAACCTGCGGATGATGAGCTGATGGCACTCATCGGGCGCGACAAGAAGCAGCGCGCCGGTGTGCGCCGGCTCGTCCTGCTGTGCGATATTGGCCAATGTTTCGTTGCTGACGACGTTTCTGACGACGAATTGCGTCGCGCGCTGCAAGCGATTCGTTAGGCGGCGCCAGCGCATTTGACGCGCGTGCTCATCGCAGCAGCACGAGCACCCAGGCGACGGCGGCCATGAGCAGCGTGACCACTGCAACGAGGCCGATGACGTTGCGCGCACCCACCGGCACCCAGCGAAACAGGCGGTCGAAGCGGCGCAGACCCCCGGCCAACGCGAGTGCGACCAACGCCACGATTGCGGCGGGATTCAGGCGATGGCCATCACGCTCGCCTCCCATCGTTTCGTCGGGGGCCTGGAGGTCGGGCGGCGATGCGGCCCGGGTGTTTGCCGTCGCGGCTGCCACGGTTGAGGCATCGCCAACCGGTGCGATGGCGGCACCGGCTGCGGCGGGCGGGTGCTGGTCGGGCGGAGTTGCCCGCGTTTCGGGCCGGTCTGACGGAGGGGTCGGTCCTGCGCTGCGCGTGAACTTGTCGGCGGGCTGGCGTGAATCGGCGCCCGGCGTATCGGGGCGCGCATCGCCCGACGCTGCGTTTGCCGGGGCGGCGGCGCTGACGCGCGTCGCGCCGAGTTCTGCCGCCGCCGTTTTCACGACGCCGTCGATGGCGGCGAGTTGCGCCTCGATCGATGGTGCGGCGCGGACACCTGCGGGTGAGGGATCGACGGGAATACCCCTTGGCGCGTCAGGGTCGATGGGCTCGACGCCGAGTTCCTCGCTGATCGTACCGGCCTGGCGCCCGGCGGCGATGAGCAGGTCTTCGAGCCGCTCCTCTAGGTCGACCATGTCCGCGCGCGGTTTGGCGGGATCGGGCTTGGGCGGCTCATCATGCGGTGGATTCTCGGACACAGCGTTCCTCCGCGCGGTTCTCGGGCCGTAACGGCCCACACCCGGGTATATCGACGAACGGCCGGAGGCTCTCAATCCGCAGCCGCCTGCACCGTACAATGCCCGCATGGCGACGCCGTGCTTTCATCATGACCGCCTCGGTGAAGGGCTCATTGAACTGAGCCCGGAGGAGGCACGACACGTTGCAGGAGCGCGGCGACTGCGCGTGGGCGACGCATTGCGGTTGCTTGACGGCCGGGGCCACACCGCCGACGCGGTCGTGCAGGCGCTGGATCGCCGCATTCTGCGAGTCCATGTGACGGGAGTTCATCGCGTTGCACCGGGGCCGATGCGCCGGCTTTCGCTGTTGACGGCACTGCCGAAGGGCTCGCGGAAGGATTATCTGTTCGAGAAATGTACTGAGCTGGGCGTCGGAGGAATTGTCGCGGTGAACTTCGCGCGCAGCGTCACTCGCGTAGGCATGGACCCGCAGGACGGCTGGCAGCGGACGTGCATCGAGGCCGCCAAGCAGTCCGGACAGGCGTGGGTGCCCGAGCTTTCCACGGCGGAGTCCGTGGTGGCCGCATTGGCGACGCTGCCGGTCCGCGCAGTTCGCCTGGTGGCGGAGCCGAGTGGGTCGGCGGCCGCGCTCCCGGACACGATTCAACAAGCGGCGAACGCGCCAATCGCGGTCGTCATTGGTCCCGAAGGCGGGTTGACAGCGGAAGAATCGTTGGTGCTCGAGCGGCGCGGATTCATCCCCATCCGGCTCGGGGAAGCGATCCGGCGGATCGAGACGGCGTGCGTGGCCGGGGCGGTACGCGTGCAGGCGGCACTCGAGGCA
>CAZNDQ010000218.1:0-6835 GCA_964571825.1 uncultured Planctomycetales bacterium
GCGTCGACGACTTCGACGGCACCGTCGTCTGGTACGACATCACCAAGCGCGAAGGCGGCCCCGGCAGCACCCATCAGGAACTTACGGTTGATCGCCTCTGCCGCCTGATCACCGAGGCCGGCTGCCGCCCCGTCGAACGCGACACCCTCTATCGCCCCGTCGCCCGCCCCACGCCCGACGAAACCGTCGCCGTCTGACCGCGCCGCGACCCCGCCCGCGCAAGAAAAGGCCCGCCTGCTTTCGCATGCGAGCCTCGGATTCTGCACGACAACACACCTCAATGAACCGTCATCCCCGTTCGCCCCAGTCGCTGTTCGACGCGCGTCCGCGCGCGCCGCACCTGCTCCTGCTCCGTACGGCTCGCCAAGTTCGCCCGCTTGTACGAATCGAGCGCCTCCGCATAGCGCCCCAGCATCTCCTGCGTCAGACCCAGCCCGAACCACCCGCGCCAGTCCTTCGGGTTGCGCTCCGTCGTCGCCTCGAAGCAGTGCAGCGCTCGCTCATAATCCTTATTGTCCAGATGCATCACACCGTCCCGACAGTCCCGGTCCCAACTGCTCTTGACGACGTGTACCGTCTCCTTGCCGGCGTACGGCACGCTGATCCGCCGCTCGACCGCACAGCCGCCGATGCCGAGCGCCAACCCGGCGACCACACAACACGTGAACCGATTGCGTGAGTCCATCTCGAATCCCCTTTCTGCTTTCCGCTCGACTTTGCTTGCCGCGTGCACCCGTACTTCGCATTCCACGATCATCCGGCGCCAACGCCGGTGGATGCAACCCGCCGCCGCCCGCCATTATTCCGGCAGCTCCCCCCGCGCCGCCAGCTCGCGCAGCGCCGGGATCATCACGTTGTCCTCCCGCGCATGGTGGTGCGAGAGCACCCCGCGAAAGCGGAACGACTCCTCCAGCAGGTTGAGCACGTCCTGCGCTGCCATCTCCCCGCCGCGCCCCGCCACGCTCCGCACCAGAAACCGCAACGCCCCCAGCAGCTTTTCGATCACCCGGTGCTCGCTCCGCAGCAGCTCGGCCCCGAATCCCCTGCTCATCCCGAAGCGATCCTCGAACAGCGGCACCCAATACCCGTCCTCCTCGGCAATGTGCGCATCCAGCCGCACGGCGAACTCGTCCAGCAGCCGCTCCCCCCCCGCCGCGTCCCGCTCCGCGATCCGCAGCAGCTAGCGGTGGTACAGCCCGTACATCTCCTCGTGGTCCTGCGCCAGCCGCCCCGGAGCACGCTCTTTGCCCGCCGCCATTCCTCGTCCTCCCGGACGCGCCTATAATCATGGCACATTTCCCGAGTCATCGCCCCGGGACGGGCGTCCCGGCCCGGACGAACGACTCCGCATCGGACACCCGGCCGCCATGAACACCAACGGCCACCCGTTCGACGAAATCGTGCAGCTCCCCGACGAGCGTATCCGCCTCGCCTCGGCCGCGCTGCTCTTCGCCCGCGACGAATACCCCGACCTCAAGCTGCCCCACTACGTCGGGCTGCTCGACACCTCCGTCCATCGCCTCGCCCGCACCGGCGCCCGCGCACCCGAGGACCAGATCGACGCCCTCCGCGACGAAATCGTCGAGCATCTCGGACTCACCGGCAACCGCGACGACTACCAGAACCACGAGAACAGCTACCTCAACCGCGTCCTCGACCGCCGCAGCGGCATCCCCGTCACGCTCTCGGCCGTCTGGCTCGACGTCGCCGGCTGCCTCGGCTGGCCCTTCGTCGGTGTCAACATGCCCGGACATTTTCTCATCGCCGTCGCCGTCCCCGGCCGCGAACTCTACGTCGATCCCTTTCACGACGGCGAGTGCCTCTGCCTCGATGCCGTCCGCCGCCGCGCCTACGACATGTTCGGACCCGGCTTCGAACTCGAACCCGCCCATCTCGCGCCCGTCGGCGTCAGGCAGATTCTATTCCGCATGCTGGGCAACCTCCGGTCGTGTTATGTCGCCGCGCAGGACTGGCCGCGCGCCGCCCGCGTCCTCCAGCGAATGCACGCCCTCCGCCCCGGCGACGTCGCCGTCGCCGGCGAACTCGCCCAGGCCCTCGCCCGCACCGGCCAGTGCGGCGCCGCCCTCGCCATCCTTCACAACCTCCTCCGCGCCAACCTCCCCGACAAACACGAGAAATTCGTCGGCCGCCAGATGCAGGCACTCCTCGGATACATCGCACGGCAGAACTGAGCGAATGGTCCAACGCGCCTGCGAATTGTGATACAGTCGAAAACTCAGGAGGTCTTCGTGAGCAGTGCATTGAAACCCGCCTGCTCAAAGTCATGGTCCGCTGTAAGCGCTCTATCCATGTGCTCGTCCTGCATGACGACGAATGAGATGCCGTCGGTCACTGACCACGTCTTGTCGGGCCGGTCGAGATAGAGTTGTAAACCACGGTCCAGTAGCTCGGACGTGGCCGGCACAATCTGTGTGTGCCGATCCGCGCGAAGCGAATCAAGGAATGGGCCAAGTTTCAATTTCGCGGGCGTCGTCGAGAGGAAATTCGCGACCTCCACCAGAACGAATTCCGTCGTGACAATTGGGCAACGCAGGTTGCGCGCCAGACGTTTCGCCGCTTCGTGGCTCACATCGTGCGGGATCAGGAGCGCCAGATAGTACGAAGTGTCGGCGAAACAGGCCTTCGTTTCTTCGGCGCGCCGTACAGATAGTGGTCGTGGTTGATCGACGAATCCGCGGGAAGCCCGTCCGCGATCCCGATGATGTCCTTCATCCGCTCGTAGAGCGACGGAATCTCGTCCTCGGCGGGTACCGGCTGCACCTCGACCGCAGCACCTTCCGGGAGACTCACCGGCTGGTCAAAAACGATCACCCCGTTCTTCACGTGCCCGCGGTAAGTCATCGCATCGCTCCTCGATTACATTCTATCGTCCGGCCCATGCACCTGTCATCCGACATTCAGGGCTTCCTGATTCGGGCGGATGCACCTCGCGCAGCGCCGATAACGCTTCGACCTGCCGCCTGCCTCCCGCTGAGACCGGGCGGCGCGGGTTCACTCGAACACCTCGACCTCAAAACCCCATTCCACCTGGATCGTGCCGTCGAGCGAAATCAGGAACCACTGCCGCGTGAAGAGCATCGAGTCCTGGCCGCTTCGGCGGAGCGTTTCCGTTCCGGCGCCGGTGAAAAAGATCGCCGAGCCGTCCGGCAGCACCCACGCGGCCGTGAGGTCATATGTTTCCGTATAGCCGCTGTCGCCGGCCGCCGCCGACACCGGGTGAATCTCCACCACCAGTGGCCCGAATCGCTGCACCAGCCCGCGACCGTCTGGCACCGGCAGCCCATCGTCGCCGATCACAATCGTCACGAACGCGCGATCAGACAGCGGGTCGACGATGACCGAACCATCGGGAAAGTAATATCGGGCCTCGCCTGTCCCCACGATCGACCCGGCATACACGCCCGGTTCGAGCGGCAGCGACGGTTGACCCTGGCCCGCGCCCATCTCGATACAGCCGCTCGACACTGCCATCGCGACCGTTGCCGCCGCAATCACGCGTCCCCGCAACCTCGCCCGGGCGCGCCGCGTAGCACGCGGTGTCGCTGCGCTGCGCAAATAGATGGTTTTCGTGGGCATGACCTGCCGTCCTTTCATGTGCCTGGTTGTGCGCCGAGACGGGGCGCGGCGTGCCTCCCGCCGCGCGCCGACTAATCTCGCGGCTCCGGCGTCGGATCCAGACCCGGTTCAATCTCCCGAATCGCTTGCGCCAGCCGCGATACCCGGCGGAGCCGATACGGCTCGACCCCGCGGCCGCCGACCTGTTCATTGAGCAGAGTGAGTACCGTCAATGCGTCCACCAGGACGCCGTAGAGGTAGTGCAGATCGCGGCGCTTCACCGATGCGAGCAGCGAACGGATGTGCTCGCGCTCCTCCTGCGGAATCTGAACCATCACGATATGTCCCCTTGTCACCGCCTCGCCGCAATCATCCGCGTGCGCCCGGCCGTCGCCGCCCGCCAGCGCGACCGCGAATCTGCGGCGGACTCACAACAAGAGCGTATCCGCGCCGCACGACAGCTCGTGACGACCCGAACACGCCGTGCGGTGACAACCCGTGTCAGACCCACCGTCTATGGGGCAACAGGGGGAATCGAAACCGTGGAGCTGGGGTTTTGGGCGAATGAAAAAAACTGCGCGTTCGGGATGTTCGGGTCGCGGCCTGCGCGCCGATTGCAGAAATTCGCGCGAGAAACGCGCAACGTGATCCCTGCTCTGGGGTGAAGCCGAACCGCGCCGGGTCAGGCGTGCCGGTCCTCGCCCATCAGGCGTTCGCCGTCGACGTCGGCTCCTCGTACAGCCGCGCTGCGCTCGCCAGCTCTTCGCGCATTTCGCGCCGCAGCCAGTCGGGGCGGAGCACCTCGGCCAGCGCGCCGAGTCCTTTGATCCAGCTCTTGAATTCCGTCAGCTCGGCGAGTCGAAACCGCGCCAGCAGCTCGCCGTCGCGCTCGTGCAATTCCTCGAAGAGACCCTCGCTCCCCGCACAGCGCTCCAGCCGCTGGCTTTCGTGCCAGATGCGTTCCCCCACGTAGTCAACGGCCGGTCCGGTAAAGCGAACCTCGATCTCCACGGGCTCCCCGCGACCCTGAAAGATCCCGAAGCTGCTGCGGAACTGCGCGTCCAGATCGAATTCCGCAGGTCGCTCGAACGTCTGATCCAGCTTCGCCGCCCGGCGGATGCGCGTCACCTTAAAGAGCCGCTGGTCGTTGGCCTGATGTGACCGCGCCACGACAAACAGATTGCCTTCATAGAGGACCAGGCCGTAGGGATCAATGCGCGTCTCGTACTCCTCGCGGCGCCAGGCAGCGCGATAGAAAATCGCGACGACGCGCCGCTCGCTCACGGCCTCGAGCAGCATGCGAATCGTCTCCGCCTGCGCCGAATAATCGGTTTTCGACGGATGGCGAACATATAGAACCTGATCCACCTGCGAAAAGTGATCCAGCGCCTGCGGTGGAATCGCCCGCCGCAGCCGTTCCCGCAGCGACCCCAGCGCCTCGGCCAGATGCGTCCCGGCCAGCGGCTCCAGCATTCGCTCCGCCAGATAGAGTGAGATCGCCTCCGTCAGGTCCAGGCCCAGCGAGCACGACTGCAGATAATCCGCACTCAGTTTCCACAGCCGTTTGCCGAATTCGTCCTCCTCGAATTCCACGGGGATGCCCACCTGCCGCAGGACGTCGAGGTCGCGCTGAATCGTCCGCTCGCTGACGCCGCAGGTCTCCGCCAGCTCGAGAAGCGGGACGCCGTACCGCCGCACCTGAAGCAGCCGGATCAGGTCCCAGTGCCGGCGGACCTGCCGGCCGCTTTGCTGATCGCTGTCTCCGCGTGTCATGACCACCTCCGCTATGCCCGGCGACGAAAGAATACACCACCATGGTACATTTTCTTTGGATCAGGTGACAGGTGCGACACCGGCTGTCGGGAGGCGCCGGTAGAATACAAGCTCGAATGGATGTCGGGGCGGCGCATGGGCCGCACGCCGCCTCGCGCCAGGGTCAGTGCGGCCGGACGCCGGCAGCAGCAAGGAGCGCGAGAATTGTCCAGCCTGGCCGATCGAAAACTCGTGTTTCTGGATGTCGAGACCACCGGCTTTTCCGTCGCCGCCGGCGACCGCGTCGTCGAAATCGGCCTGATCGTCTGCCAGGGACGGCGGGTGATCCGGCAGATCCACAGCCTCTGCCGGCCGCAACGGGAGATCCCGGCCGAGGCCACGCGCGTACACGGCATTTCCGACAAGGATGTCGCCGGCGCCCCGCTCTTCGCCGCCTTGGCCGACGATGTCTGTTCGGCGCTCGACGGCGCCTGCGTCGTCGCCCACAACTTCGACTTCGACGCCGGGTTTGTCGCGCTGGAGCTTGCCCGGTGCGGGCGCGTGGCGCGGCCGGCAGCCTGTCTCGACACCTGGCCCCTATCAGAAGCCTGCTGGGACCTGCCTCGCTACAAGCTGCAGACCGTCGCCGCGGAGCTCGGCCTCGCCGACGGGCAGGATCATCGAGCACTGGCCGATGCCCGCCTCTGCCGCGGCGTCTTTCATCGCGTCGTCCGCGAACAGGGCGGCTGGGACCGGGTGAAGCTCTCCCGCCTCCGTCGCCTCTGTCCGCAGTCCCGCTGGCCCGCGCCCTATCCGGCCTCCCTGCATCCGCGGCTACGCGACGCGATCCGCCGCGGCCGATCGCTCCAGATTCACTACCTCGACTGGCAGTCGACCCGCACACGCCGGCGAATCCGCCCTCATGCCTGCATCGTGCACCGCGCCGCCTCGTACCTTTTTGCGTTCTGCGAACTCCGCGGCGCCGAACGCGTGTTCCGCCTCGACCGCGTCAGACTGCCGCGATGACCGCAGATCTTTCGCGCGCCGCGGGCGGCCGCCCGCGCGCCCGTGGCGTCCCCGTCCGACGGGCGATGCGCACAAAAAAATCGCCGACCCGCATATGCGGATCGGCGCGTGAATCTTTCAACAGCATCAGGCGATTGCCGCCGCCCTGTTCGGAGAGCGGCTCGGCCCGTGACCGATCGCCGGCTACATCGACGCCGACTGACCCGCCTGCGCAGCCGCATGCTGCTCGCCCACCGGCGCGGCTGCGTGCAGCGCCGCCTCCAGCTTCGCCTTGGCCACCAGCAGGTCCGCCTCCACCGGGCACTTCGTGCTCGACTCGCCGACGACGTACTCGACCGCCTTGCCGTCCTTCGCACACTTCGCCGCCGACTGCGGGCAATGCTCCACCTTGCCGTCCACCTTGTAGCTTACCGCAACGTGCTCGACGGCCTCTTTCGCCTTCGCCACCGCCGCCTTCGCACTGTCCGAGCAGCCATATTTC
>CAZNDQ010000219.1:0-6823 GCA_964571825.1 uncultured Planctomycetales bacterium
CGCCGCCCGCATCGACTCGCCCCCCGGGCCGCGCCGATTCTGCTCCCCTCGCCCCGCCGACGCAAACGCCCGCTTGGCTCCGCGCCCCCCGCGCCGTATCATGCCTCCGCTCTATCTTCGAGGAGTTCCATGCCAAGGCAGGCGCGGCGCTGGCTCATTCATCGACCCTGGGACGGCGCCGCGACGCTCAGCAAACGCCTCAACGTCCACCCCCTCATCGCCCAGTGCCTCTTCAATCGCGGCAAGCACGACCCCGATGCCGCCCGCGCTTTCCTCGACCCGCGCCTCGCCGAACTCCACCCGCCGCATCTCTTGCACGGAGCCACCGAAGCGGCCGAGCGGTTGGCGGACGCCGTGCAGCAGCGGCGCAAGATCGTCATCTACGGCGACTACGACGTCGACGGCACCACCGGCGCCGCCATCCTCTGGCACGTCCTCCGCCTCGCCGGCGCCGACGTCGACTTCCACATCCCGCATCGCCTCGAAGAGGGCTATGGCCTCAGCGCCGATTCCGTCCGCCGCTTCGCCGACGACGGCGTCCACACCCTCGTCACCGTCGACTGCGGCATCAGCGCCGTCGAGGAGGCACGCCTCGCCCGCCAACTCGGCCTGAGCCTCATCATCACTGATCACCACCGCATCGGCGACCTGCTCCCCGACGCGCTCATCGTCCACCCCCACCTCGGCACGCCCTATCCCAACGCCCACCTCAGCGGCGCCGGCGTCGCCTTCAAGATCGCCTGGGCCCTCGCCCAGCGCCTCAGCCGCGCCGAGCGCGTCGACGGCCCCTTCCGCGAGTTCCTCGTCGACGCCGTCGGCATGGTCGCCCTCGCCACCATCGCCGACGTCATGCCCCTCGAGGGCGAAAACCGCATCTTCGTCCACTTCGGCCTGCGCGGCCTCGCCGCCACCCGACTCGTCGGCCTCCGCGCCCTCATCGAGTCCGCCCGGCTCACCGACCAGAAGCTCGACAGCTTCGACATCGGCTTCAAGCTCGCCCCGCGCATGAACGCCGCCGGCCGCATGGGCCACGCCCGCCTCGTCGTCGAGCTGCTCACCCGCGCCGACGAAGCCAAAGCCCGCGAGATCGCCCAATACCTCGAACAGCAGAACCGCCGCCGCCAGACGGTAGAACGCAACATCTTCAAACAGGCACGCGAGATGGCCGAGGCTGCGCGAATGAACTCCGACGCCTGCCGCGGCATCGTCCTCGCGTCCGAAGACTGGCACGCCGGCGTCATCGGCATCGTCGCCTCCCGCGTCGTCGGCGCCTTCGGCCGGCCCACCTTCATCATCGCCGTCGACGGCGACAAAGCGCAGGGCAGCGGCCGCAGCATCCCCGGCTTCGACCTCCACGCCGCGCTCACCGCCTGCGCCGCTCACCTCGACGGCTTCGGCGGACACGCCATGGCCGGCGGCCTCCGCATCCGACCCGACCGCATCCCCGCCTTCGCCGACGCCTTCCGCCACTTCGCCAACAACACCCTCACCGGCGACGACCTCCGCCCGCGACTCACCCTAGACGCCGAAATCGCGCTGGGCGACCTGCGCGCCCCGCTCGTTCAGGTGCTCCACGGCCTCGGCCCCTTCGGTGTCGGCAACCCCGCCCCGCGCTTCTGCACCGGCCCCCTCCGACTCGTCGGCGAGCCCCGCGTTGTCGGCCGCACCGAAGACCACCTCCAGTTCTCCGTCGCCGACAACGGCACCACCCTCAAGGCCATCGCCTTCGGCCAGGCCGACCGCGCCGACGAACTGATCGAGCACGGCGAATGCCGGCTGGCGTATGAGCCGATCATCAACGACTACAACGGCCGCCGCTCCGTCGAACTCCAGGTCACCGACATCCGCTTCCCCCACGAAGAACCACCGGACTACATCTGATCCCCACGCCCCACACGCCGCCGGAAATCCGTTCACTCACCCCCCGCGCCATTCCTCTCTGACATCTGAATTCCTGGAATCTGAGATCCTGAATTCTGCCCGGGTGCCCCACCCTTGAGCGCAACGGAAGGGTGGGAGCCGTACTCGCCAATCCGAGCTCACGACTCCCCGGCGCAACCAGTCCACCGACCGGATATACTGGATGTGCACTCGCCGGCCGCGCCGCTGAATCGCAAGGGGATGCCATGCCGTTTGTTCACACCCTGGCGCCACTCTGGGTCGCGGCGACGTTTGCAGTCCTGTTGTACACGGGCTGCAAAGTGCGCGAAACGACGTACGAGCGCCCTGCCTACATTGCCGCCATCCCCGACTGCCCGCCGCCGCCCAACTTCTTTGAACCCGTGGACTACATCGCGTGGCTCCGTGCCCACCACGACAACGGCAAGCCCGAGGAATGGGCCGAGACGTACAGCACGTTCTGGAAGCGTCATTTGAACGACAACGGCATGCCGGACCCGACGGAAGCGGTTCGTCAGAGCCTTTTCGAACTTGCCGACGGCCCAATATGGAAGCGGGGAGATCACCCCGAAGTTGACACCTATCTTGAGTCGATCCGCGAATATCTCGCACTGTTCCGGCGCGAAGTGGAAAAACCGGGGTACCTCCTGCGTCCAAGGATGGAACCGCCGGAATCCACCAACCCCATGCTAATGCTGCTGCCATCGACGCCATCTTCCCGGTATGCAGTGATCAGTCTGCTCGCCGAAGCACGCTGCGAGGGACCCGATTCCCCCGCCCGCCTCACGGATGCGTGGCGAGTCGGCCTGCGCCACGCCATGCATTTGCACGATACCAATCACCTCATGATGCAAAGCGTCGCTGCGACGATCCGTGCAATGGTGATGAACTCCATGTTGAACGTGGAATGGAACCAGGAGATGGACGCAGAGCTTCGCCGGGAAGCGCTGCAACTCCTCGCGGTACACGCGCTGCAAGGTGACGCGTTCGTGCGCGCCATCCGCTGCGAATGGGCGGGCGCGCTTGGCACCCTCCAGTCGATGTTCCCCAAGGGCCGGCCGCACCGGGAGACGGTCGAGATGATCATGTTCGACCGGAAGTCAGTCCGGGCCGAGGACGTGCGCGCTTCGCCATACACGCCGGTGGACCTTGCCGCAGCCTCGGACGAGTACTTCGCCCAATTGGTGAAACTTGCCGATTATCCGATTACCGCAGAGGCCGTTCGGCGCGTGGCCTGGATCGAGGCGACCTACGCCGATGCACCGCTCGCCGCGCATCCTCTGCAGCCAATCGCACAGACGCCCCTCGTGAGCGCCTATCGGATGCAGTTTCAGACGGAAAACGCGGCGCGCGCGACGCGGCTGGTGCTTCTCGTGCATCAGTACCACGATGACCATGGCAAGTGGCCGAAATCATTGTCGCAGGTGTCAACGGAAAACGACCTTCTCACGGACTTGGGATCGGGCGCTGCGTTTGCCTATCGGATTGAGCGCGACGCCGAGGGGGAGTCGTATGGGTTCACGCTCTATTCCGTCGGCGAGGATGGCGTAGACAATGGAGGCAATCACAAGCCGTGGGTGCGGCGGCAGTCGATCCTGGAACCCGCAACCTCGGACGTGGTGTACTGGCCGCTTCACGAACGCGCGATGTCACTGCAAACGGGTCGGACGCCCCTGTTGAGCCCCGAGCGGGACCGCTGGGTGCCGAAACGTCGACCAAGAAAGGAACGACCGCCCGGGTGAAGCACTCGTGAAGACATGTCGTACGACGGATCCTCGACCCGCCATCTTCCCACACGCTGATATTCTGTACGTCGATCACTGGCCACGCTCCGCACCACGTGCTCCACGATGACACCGACCGCCCCCCGCGCCCCGCAGCACCACTGCGTACGCGACGACCGCGTATGTCGTGAGCATCAGATCCTCCCAATACACGCCGCACGGCAGGACCATGTTCCGTACGAATGTACCGTGCAGGACGAGGACCATCGTCACAAGGCTGACCGTCGCCACCGCCCGCGCTGCGCGAGCTGATCGAACCTGAACGCCGACCAATAGAAACAACGTGCCCGCGTATGCGCCCGCATAACTCAACGTCGCCCAACTGTACACTGACCAGTAGGGGCGAGGGAGCGCCTCATTGGCCTGGGTGAAATCGAGGCTCGTACGCCCCGGGGGAAACCCAGCCGCCTGAAACGGCAAAACGACCACGAGCGGCACCAGCAGCGCGAACAACACCCGGGACGCCGTGCGAAATCCGGCTTGCCGACTCTGAGCCCACCCGCTGGCCACAGCCTCGGTGCCCTTTCCGTTATTCCAATCCTGCAACCGCTTACCCAGCTCCCACCGCACGAGCGGGAACGTCACCAGCGCGGGAGTGCACAAGATCAATCCGCCCTCCGCTCCGCGATACCCCAGGGCGAGGTCGACCAGTGAGCTGCCGACGCATACCGCCAGTGCGGGAAGACACAAAAACACACAGACACGAGCAACACGCTCGGAATTGCTCAGCAACCCGGCCATCAAAACGAACGTTGCGGCGACTGTGCACGCCCAAAGTACATAGAGAGGACCAGACAGCCTGTGGTCAACGGACATGTGCGGCAGTATGTCCCACGCAATGAGATCACGAGTGAACTGAAGTGTTGCCCCGGTCATGCTGTGGAGAGAAAGCGCGCACAACGTCAGCAATAGCAGGGCACCGAGCCCCCACCGCACCGCCCTCGGCCGGGGCCTGCGAAAGACGAGGCCCCAGTCAATCTCCCATCCGCACTCCGGGCACACCCTCGCTCCGTCCAGCCCGATCAAAAGATACCCGCAGCGCTGGCACTGCGGCGCCACGGCGGACGTATGAGCGGCATCGCCCAACGCTTGATCCCTCTGCCTGTCGTTCCCTCCGTATGTTGATCCTACGCCCGCCGCCGGCGCCATTCCACACATTTGCTCCCTTTGCTCCCGCGTGCACGCCCGCTGCCCTTCGCTCTTTGCGCCGCACTCGCGCCGTTCACGACCCCGTCGCCGCCACGGCCGCATCTGACCCGGGTAACACGTTGTCCAGGTTGAACTCGAACTCGACAGGAATGGCCATCGAGCCACCTGGGGCCGGGACAAGTCGATTCCCGGCGAAGCGGGTTCCGCTGCCCAGGCGTACAAGTTGCGTCACGCCCTGCACAGGAACCGGACCTTCCGAATGGATCCATTCCAGAACCACCGTCCGCGTATCGACGAAGGTCAGCGTGCCGGAGTGCGTGGCCACAGGCCTACCGGCCACACTCTCGGACAGAAAGACTCGACACGTTTTGTCGGTCCACACGACAACTCCTTCTCCGGAACGCGTTGGCCACATAGGAAATCGAACAAGGCACCGTCCCGGAAATACCGCCTCGTCTGCAAAGAAATCCGGCAACGGATTCCGGATTGATCGCTCAGCCATGACAACTTGCATTAAACCGGCTTCCCGCGCCGGCATACCCGGCTTTAGCTTGTTAAACCATGTTCGCGCATCCTCCAGCCGTGCCAGCGCATCGCGCTTCGCTGCTTCGCCTGGCAGCCCGTTTTCCTCTATCTGTGAGCAATACTCGGACTGCGCCCATTTCAAAAAAGTCTCCGCGCGCCGCTGCACCGCGTCCGGCAATGGCGATTCACCGATGCTCTTCAGCACGGCCATCCAGTACTTCCGCCCCTGCTCCATATCGAACGTGTCACTGCTTGCCGCCGTGTTGAGCATGTGCAACTGCGCCAGCGATGTCAGCGCGACTTGATAGGCTGCTGGAACGGCCACCCCTGCCGATCCCTTCGCCCTTGTGGACTCGGCCACACGCTTGAAGCGCGACAGTGCGTCTCCAACGCGCCCGTCCGTCAGCAACTGCCACGCCACCAGGTTCTGCAGTGCGGCTTCCGGCTGCGATCCCGATTTGGCCTCGTCGAACTGCCGCAGCAGCATCTCCGCCTCGTCCAGCAGAAGTTGACGCTTGGCGTTCCACAGACTCGCCGTGAAGTAGCCTGACGGATCTGGCGTCAGAGAAGTCGCCGCTTGGGCGGTCCGCTCGTCAATTGCAGTGATTTCCATCACGATCGACCGCAGCTTCTCCAGTCGTCCCTGTTCCTCTGCCTTCAGCCCGTGTTCTGCCGCCTCTCTCCGCGTACGCGTTTGGTGAACCATGGAGAAGGTGGCTGATGTGATCGAAACAACTGCCGCAATCGTCGCGATCAGCACATTCGTCTGCCGGTACCACGGTTTGGGGCCTTCGTTCAGCCTCGCCGCAATCTCATCCACCCGGCCCCACAGCCGCTCGACTCGCTGTTCCGCTTCCACCTCCGCCATTTTTTCCGTTGATATCGGATTGACCCGATTCTGTTTCGCCCCGCGTCCGCCCATGGTCGCTCCCTTCTGGACTTGCTGACAGTTAGGTGCACCTCAACATCACCGCCCGCACGTCCATACGCGGCCCACTCCACATTCTTCCCCGCACCCTGCCAACAAATGCCCACGTCCCTGCCCTCTGGGCACCCGCTTCCTCCTGTAACACCGCACTTGACCTACAGACTCCCTCCCATTCCGTGCCTACGTGTCTACGCGCCTTCTTCCCCATTCCGCATTCCGCAATCGAACGACTCGACAACTTCGCGGCCGCCATCACCTCACACGAAAATCACTCACCCACGCCCGCTCTTCGCCACTCCACCGCCCCCGTCCTTTCAACCTCGTAGAGGTTGTGCCATTCCTCCCCGCGCCGTCCCCCGCCGCGAATCCACGTCTCGATGGACTTCACTCTTCACTCCGCGCACCCTCTTCGCCCGTCAGGGCGCCCGATGGTTGCCAGAGACTTCAGTCACTGGTCCCCGGCCCCAACTTACTTTCTCTTCTCTTCGCCCGTCAGGGCGAACGATCCCGCCCCGCGCCCGCTCATCGTCCCCGCGTC
>CAZNDQ010000220.1:0-6801 GCA_964571825.1 uncultured Planctomycetales bacterium
CGGGCCGACCGTCGTCGTCGGCGGCGCCGAAGCCTACGAGCCCCGCTGCCAATCCTGTTTCGCGCCCTGAAGTTCAGTCGCCGTCTTTGGCGGATGTGACCACCGGACAGCTCTCGTCGCCCGCCCAGTCGCCGAAGCTCAGGTAGTAGTTCGAGACCGAGTCGTGGCCCGCCTCGATCAACGCCAGCGCCGCCAGCGACGACCGCCCACCGCTCTGGCAATGCGTCACGATCGGCTTGTTCTCCACAAGGCCCGCCTCCTCGAAAAGCTTCGCCAGCTCTTCCGGCTCGCGCAGCAATCCGTCCTCATCCAGCAACCGCGTGTGCGGCAGCAGAATCGCCCCCGGAATGTGCCCCCCGCGCGGGTTCTTGCCCTTCTCTTCGCCGCTGAACTCCTTCTCCGTCCGCACGTCCAGCACCTGCGCCGACTTCTGCTCGACGCCCCGCCGCACGCCGCTCCGGTCAATCAGCGCGCTCGGCGGCTTGGGCAGCGACACCGGCGCAAACGTCTTCGTCTCCGGCTTCGTGGCCTCCTGTGACAGCGCCAGCTCGCGGTCCGCCACCAATACGTTCAGCGCCTTGTATCCCCCGTTGACCACCTTTGCCTGGCTCGCGCCAAAATATTGCAGGATGAACCACACCCGCGCCGCCTCCGTCATTTCCCCGCCGTCGTAGATGATCACCTCATCCTCGGGCGCAATCCCCAACTCGCCGATCCGCTGATACCACTGCCCCGGCGCCTCAAACCCCGCCTTCGGCGACGAACTCGCCGCCCGCCACAGCTTCGCGTCGACGCGCACCGCCCCCTCCACGTGCCCCTCCAGGTACGCCTTCTCCTCGCGCACGTCGAGTACCACCGGGTGTGTGTCGCCCTTCAACATCTCCGCAAGCTGCTCCGCCTCGATCACGTAGCGGAACTCGCCCGCCCAGGCGCCCCGGACGCCCAGCGCCGCGCTCACCACGCCCACTGTCAGCACCACCGTCAGACTGCGGAATCGCACACTGGCATTCATCGTTGTCTCCTGGTTCGGGGAAATATTTGCTGGATGCCGCCCGGCCGCCTCGCCGCCCGCGCAGCCATCCTCCGGCCGACGGCCGATTCTAGTACCTCGTGCCCACCTCCGCTCCGTACACCGACGGTAGGGGGGTATGGGCGCCCGGCCGCGCGTATCGCGACGACGTGCTCGCTACCGCAAAC
Organism: uncultured Planctomycetales bacterium; assembly: GCA_964571825.1. Taxonomy (GTDB): domain Bacteria; phylum Planctomycetota; class Phycisphaerae; order UBA1845; genus CAZNDQ01. The sequence continues at coordinate 1,198 of CAZNDQ010000220.1, forward strand.
TCGACCTCGTCCGGCGCAGCACGCCACAGCGCTCACAATTGCTCCCCCGACTCCGCGCTGCGCCGACTCTCGTCCCACGACTCCTCATACGACAACCCCGCAGCCCTCGGCCGGAATCGCCGCCCTTGGACGCCGCGCCAAAGCACGATACGCTCCACGCCACGCCGCAGGAGTCCCCCATGCGCATCGCCTCGCCCCGCACCGACGACGACTTCAACCGCTTCGCCCACTTCGGCGAAGAGGTCTACCGCGATGTCCCCAACTGGGTTCCGCCTGACGCTCACCACATCGTCGCCCAGCTTTCCGGCGAATTCCCCGGCGCGGCCGATACCCGCGTGCAACCCTTCTGGGCCCTTAGCGCGCGCGGCGAACTCCTCGCCACCGTCGTCGCCTTCATCAACGAACCTTTTAACCGCCACTGGCGCGAGAACATCGGCCATCTCGCATACTTCGAAGTGCGCGCCGGCTACCCCGACGCCGGCGCCGCCGTGCTCAGCGCCGCCTGCGACTGGCTCCGCGACCAGCGATGCTGCGCGGCGCGCTTCGGCTTCTACCCCGGCTGGCAGTTTCCGCTCACCATCGATACCTACGACCGGGTCCCGACCTTTCTGCACCTCTGCAACCCGCCCGCCTACCACGCCATTGTCAAGAACGCCGGCTTTGCCACCGAGCAGAGTCTGGTTGAGTATCGCATCGCCTTTTCCCCCGAGCGCGCCGCCGACTACCGCGCCATGATCGACCGCGCCGCTGCGGCCGGCGTCCGCCTCCGCTCTTGGGACTTCACACAGCTCGAAGCCGAAACCGAGCACTTCTGCTCGCTGAACAACGAGTGCTTCGCCCGCCACTGGGGAATCCCCCAGTTCACCGTCGCCGAACTCGCCGAACTCACCGTCGGTCTGCGCGACTTCCTCGTTCCGGATTTCACGGCGTTCGCCGAACTCGACGGCCGCGATGTCGGTTATGTCTACGCCGCCCCGGATCTCAACCAGGCTTTCCATGTCTTGCGCGGCCGAGACCCGGCCTCCTGCCCCGACGAGCTGCAAACGCAACTACGCCGCATCGATCATGGCATGCTGTTGATCATCGGCGTGTGCGAGGCCCACCGCGGACGCGGCATCAATCTCGCCCTCGCCGCGCGCAGCTACCTCGCCATGATCGACCGCGGCTACAAGAGCGCCAGCTACACTCTCGTCCTCGACGACAACCGGCCCTCCCGCCGCACCGCCGAGAAACTCGGCGGCCGCGTCGCCCGCAACTTCGTCACCTATCGCCGCGAACTGCAATAGCGACTGCCCCGCTCGCATCCGCTCCCGCCCCGCGATTCCGCCGCCCCGCGCGCCGCGCACGAAAAAGGCGCCCGGTCCGCCCGCGCGCCTTCTTCGCTTGTCCCGTTTCTCTCCGCCCGCGCCGGTCGCGTTACGGCGCGAAATCATCCACCTGCTCGTACCCCTCCGGAACCGCCAGCTTGAATGGATTCTCCGTCAGCGGCGGATCGACCTTCACCTCGCTCAGCGTCAGTTCCGTGTGCGCCTTCTCCCCGCCGCTCGGATTGGCAAACACCCGGTCCACCCGCCGCGGCAGATAGTCGTTCTTCGAGAAATACCACACCGCCTCGCCGCGCCCCCCGCTGTACTTCACTGCGATCTCGTAGCACTCCTCGCCCGCGATCGTCGGCGTGCCGCGCAGCGTCTTCTCGTCCGCGTTGATCTCGTCCTCGAACGGCGTCGGATGGCTGTACTCGAGCATCCGCAGCGCCGCCAGTCGCTGCCCCGTCCGCCCCATCACCCCCGGGTCCAGATCGACGTACACCTTCTTTGCCGCGTGGTCGATCAGGTAATAATTCTCCCCGTCGCACCCGCCCGCCAGCTCCTTCTTCTCCGCCGACCCGCGCGGCGTCATCGTCCCCTCCACCCGCCACTTCTCGCCCGCCTCGCCCTTCTCCTTCGAGATCACGGCCGTGCCCTTGATCGCGTCCGCCCGCTCCTTCAGAAACCCCTGCGGCGCGAACTCCGCCTTGTAACTCACCGACTTCACCGCCTTCGCCGCCGCGTCCGCCTTCTTCAGGATCTCCGTCGGGTCAAGCGTCCCCGCCTCACCGCCCGCCTTCGGTTCCTCACCCGACGCCGGCAATGCCAGCGCCACACCCGCCAACACCACAATGCCCCATGCTCTTCTCATACCCATTGCTCCTTTGAGAGGATTACGCCACAACCCCGCAATTGCCACTCTGTCATTCTGAGCGAAGCGAAGAATCTCGACAATCACATTCGCCCGTCACGCCGCCTTGGGTACCGTCATGCGGAGCGCAGCGACGCATCTCACGCTTGCGCGCTGCACGCCTCATTTGGGTGGCATGCCTAAGTCCAACTTTGCCTACGGCAAAGTTGGCGCAGGCATGTTCGTCCCGGTGCTCCGGGACTCCTCCACCGGCCACTCGCCACTCGTCCGCCGTCATGCTAAGCGCAGCGAAGCATCTCTGATCGCACTGCCCGCCCGGCACGCCGATACATCCCACATCCAACCTCGACGCCGTCATGCTGAGCGCAGCGAAGCATCTCTAATCGCGCTGTACCTTCAGCACGCCGACACATCCCACATCCCACATCTCTTCCGTCCCGGTACTCCGGGACTCCTTCACTGGCCACAGGCCACTGGCCACTGGTCACTGACTCCCTACCCCAGGTCGAGCGCCATCACCTGCTTCTGATCCCGCACGTACAGCGTCCGTCCCACCAGCGTCGGCACCGTCCACGCCACCTTCTCCAGCAGCGGCACCTTGGCGATCATCGTAAACTTCTCCGGCGTCGCCGTCGCCAGGCACAGGTTCCCATCCTCGTCCAGGATGATGAACTTCCCGTCCGCGTAAATGCAGTTCGCCTTGGCGAAGCCCCGCTGCCGCCACGCGATGTCACCCGTGCGGATGTTCACCGCCATGAAAAAGCACGGCGACCGCTCCCCCGTCGTCCCGTACACGTAATCGCCCACGCCCACCGCGTTGTTGTGGTGCAGCCGGATCTTCGGCGTCGTCCAGATCTCCTCCACCTCCGTCTTCTCGCCGTTGCGCGTCAGTTTCACCGCCTTCGACCCCACCTCGGCCGCCGTCAGGAACAGCACGTTCCCCTCCCCCCAGATCGGCAGCGTGATGTTCTGCTGCCACTGATTCGCCTGCGCCACGCTCCACAGGAGCTCCCCGTTCGTCGGGTCGATCCCCGCCAGTTCCGCCGCCATGTAGCACACCAGCTGATCCTGCCCCTCGACGTTGATCAGCTTCGGCGACGAATAGCTGTTCTTGAAATCCTGCTTCTTCCACGCCACCGCCCCGTCCGCCGCCTTCAGCGCCACGATCCCGTGCCCCTCGCCCCCGACAAACACGATGATCGTATCCTTGTACGCCAGCGGGCTCGACGAATACCCGTGGTTCAGAAACGTCCCCTCGAACTCCGTCCACAAATCGTGCGACCACACCGGCTTGCCGTCCGCCTTGTTCAGGCAGTGCATCATCCCCGACACACCGATCGTATACACGCGGTCGCCCGCCAGCAGCGGTGTCCCCCGCGGCCCGACGCCGAACTCCTTGATGTGCCCCGACCGCGCTGGGCTGACGTACTTGTGCTCCCACACCGTCTCCCCCGTCTTCGCATCCAGCGCAACCGCGATCTCCTCCTCGCCCTTGAAGTACATCGTGTACAGCCGGTCCTCGTCCGCCACGATCGCCGAGTACCCCTCACCCAGCTCCCGCGTCCACAGCTTCTTCGGACCCTCCTCCGGCCACTTGTCCGCCAGCCCCGTGCTCGTACACTTGAAGTCCTGGTTCGGCCCACCCCACTGCGGCCAGGCCTCCCCTCGCGCCGCGGCCGTGCTCACAAGCACCACGGCCGCCAACACGCAAACCCCCACCCGCCCCGCGCGCAGGATCCGGGTGGCATGCCTAAGCACCGTTTCGCCCCCGGCGAAACGAGCGCAGGCATGTTCTTCCCTGCCGATCACACCGAAGCCCACCCCACGCAAACCGGTCACGCGCATCACGCTTCGCTCGCAAGTCACCATAGCAGCTCCCTTTACGTGAAATCCGGGCCGGGTTTGTCGTCTCGCGGATCGCCGCCCCGGTCATGGGCGGGATCCCTCTGATTGTCTGCGCCGATCGGCCGCCTGAACGCCGGCCAGTCGCTCTGGCCGACCGCGCGATAGGGGTGCAACCTCTGCCCCCATAGCGTAGCCGCCCCACCCGCGCCACGCAATCTTTCAATCCCCCCGCCCCCTCAATCCACCCGACTTGCCCACGGACGCGTACTACGATGTATGTGGACGCGGGCAATCTTGGCAATCGCTGGCGCTGCCGCCAGCGGCTGACGGCCACGGGCTGCAACATTCTGGTGCAATGATGGCCGATACGGAAGCCGAACTGGTGCACCGCGCCGTGGCCAGGGACACCGACGCGCTGAGCGAATTGCTCGCCCGCTTCGGCCCACCGATTGGCGAACGGCTCGCCTCTCAGATTCGTCCCCAATTCCGCAGTGCGTTTGACGTCGACGACGTGCTCCAGATCACCTACCTCGAAGCATTCCTCCGCATCACCACGTTCTGCGACCGCGGACCCGGTGCCTTCGCCGCGTGGTTGAATCAGATCGCCTCGAACAACTTGCGCGACGCCTTGCGCGAGCTGGAGCGCAAAAAGCGCCCACCCGCGGACCAGCGCATCGCCGCCGCGAGCCCCGACTCCGAATCCGGCGCTGCCGGCCTGCTCGACCGGATCGGATGGACCAGTACGACGCCCAGCCGCTGCGCCAGCAGGCAGGAGTTGCAGACACTCGTCATCACGGCACTTGACAGCCTGCCGCCCGACTATGCACGCGTCCTGCGGATGTATGAACTGGACGGATGTTCCGTCGACACCATCGCGCAAACCATGGACCGATCGGTGGGCGCCGTCTTCATGCTCCGCGCCCGGGCCATCGACCGGCTCCGCGACGTGCTCAGCGGCATGGCCGAATTCTCGAGCCCGACACCGTGAGTTGCCGGCACGTTTGTCGCTTGATCTGGGCGGAGCGACTCAGATTCGAAATGGCTCATGGATTCGAATGACCCGCATCTCCGACTCGGCGACCGAAACGCCGAATTGATCGCCGCGGCTCGCCTCCAGTTTCAGCAGACCCCGGGGGCCGGGTCATCGGCGCAGGGTACCTCCGCGCCGCGCAACTTCGTGCACGAGTTTCAGAACTACGAGGTGGTTCGCGAGCTGCACCGCGGCGGGCAGGGCGTCGTCTACCTCGCTTGGCAGAAGGGTACGCGGCGCAGCGTCGCCATCAAGATGGTTCGCGAGGGACCGTTCGCCTCGCCCGGCGAACGAGCCCGCTTTCAGCGCGAAATCGAGATTCTCGGTACACTTCAGCATCCAAACATCATTACCATCCACGACAGCGGCATCATCGCCGGCAGCTCCTACTACATCATGGACTACGTCGACGGCCCGCCGCTCGACGACTACATTCGCCCACTCCGCGACCGCTCCAGCTCGTCTGCCTCCCGCGCCGATAGACGCCAGTTCGTCCATGCCACCCTGTGCCTCTTCGCCAAGATCTGTGACGCCGTGCAGGTGGCCCATCT
>CAZNDQ010000221.1:0-6778 GCA_964571825.1 uncultured Planctomycetales bacterium
CGCAGTGGCTCCTGCCCGTCGTCAATCTCAAGCTCGATCCGGGGTCCGCGTTCACGTTCCAGGCGCAGCCGCAGCCCGGCTGGGACGGCATCGTGAATTGCCGCATCGTCGAGATCGAAGCGCAGCGGAAGCTCAGCTACGCCTGGGTCGTCGGCGACATCGACACCGTCGTGACGTTCACGTTATCGCCCACGCCGTCGGGCACGCACCTTGCCCTCGTGCAGTCGGGCTTCAAGCCGGACCAGAAGCAGGCCTTCGGCGGCACCCGCTACGGCTGGAAGATGATGGGCGGCCGGCTCGTCGAATTGCTTGTGCGACTTCCATGAGGAGGTTCCGATGAGATGGAACAACTGGATTCGACAGACCCACCGCTGGCTGTCGATCGCCTTTACGCTGGCCGTGATCGCCGCGTTCATTGCGCTAGCACAGGAAAAGCCCATCGTCTGGGTGAGCTACCTGCCACTGGCCCCGCTGGCCTTGATGTGGCTGACGGGTATGTATCTGTTCATATTGCCCTATGCCGCCAAGTGGCGCAGCGCGCGACGCACCGGAATATGATTCGATCAGTTGGAGTATGCAAAATGGCCAAAACGACGTCCATCAAATCAACGAAAGTCGCACTGAAGGCCGCTTCCGCGATTTGCTTCAGCGCGACGCTCCACCGCCCGGCCACGACCGCGAAGGCAGTCTCATGGACCTTCCTGACTTTGCCCAGGCAGGCCAGTGCGAAGCTCCCCTCGCGGGGACAGGTGACGGTGGACGGGACGCTCAACGGGTCCCCCTTTCGCGCTACACTCGAGCCGGACGGCCCGGGTGGCCACCGGCTCAAGGTGGACCGCAAGCTGCGCGAGGCGGCGGGCGCGGAGCCGGGCAGCGTCGTCACGCTGGACATCGCGCCGGTGGCCGAGGAGCCCGAACCGAAAATGCCGGCCGATCTGCGAAAGGCCCTCGCCGCCGCCGACCCCAGGGCGAAGGCGGCCTGGTCGGACATCACCCCTGCCGCGCGCCGGGATTTCATTCACGGGATCACCGCCCCCAAGCGGCCCGAGACGCGCGTCAAGCGCATCGAAACCGCCTGCGACATGCTCGCCAAAGGCAAGCGCCGCCCCTGCTGTTTCGATCGGTCAGGGATGTACAGCAAGAGCCTCAGTTGCCCCGTCGCCGACGACACGCCACATGAGTCGGGTCGATGAAACGCGCGTGACGGCCAGGCCAACCTGCAATGCCGCCGGATCGGGCCGCCCGATCAGAACTTGATCACGGCCCTGCCGACGATGTCCCCGGTCCTCAGCAGGTCGAGGTTGTCGTTGATCTGTTCGAACGTGATGGTCTTGATCGTGTGCCGAACCTTGCCCTGCGCCGCGAGGGCCATGACCTCGCTCAGGTCGTTGTAGTTGCCCCAGAACGAGCCGTGATAGGTGTATTCGCGGGCCACAAACGGGAACAGCGGGATGTCGATGCGGTCGCCGACCAGCCCAACGGAGGCATAGTGGCCTCCGACCGACAGCACGCTGAATCCGATGGGGATCATCTCCGCGGCCCCGGCGCAATCGATGACGGCATCGAGTTCCTCCCGGCCCGCGGCGTTGCGGAGTTCCTGGCGGATGTCGTCCGCGGATCTGCCTTTCGTGCTGATGGTGTAATCGGCTCCGTATTCGCTGGCGACCGCGAGTTTGTCGGGGTTACGGGCGAAGGCCACGACTGTCGCGCCGCCGCCAAGCAATCTGGCGTACTGCACGGCGTACGCACCGAGCCCGCCAATGCCGAATACGCCCAGCAGCCGATTCGGCCCGAGGGCACCTGCGTCGCGGAGTTTCTTGATGCCGCGATAAGGCGTCAGTCCGGCGTCCGTCAGCGGCGCGAGTTCCTCGGCTTTCAAACGCTTGTCCACCTTGATCAGGTAGCGCGCGGGCACCGGCAGAAACTCCGAATAGCCGCCGTAGGGCCCGAAGCCGGGCCAGCGCCCGTGTGCGCAGATTTGCGTGTTGCCGATCTGGCAATGACGACAGGTGCCATCGCCCCATCCGCCGACGACGACCACCTGGTCCCCCTCCTGGAATCCCGCCGACCGGGGCACAGCCCTGCCAATCTTGTGCACGACGCCGGCGATTTCATGCCCCAGCGTGGCGGGCAGGGCAATGTGGGCGTACTTCTGGAAATAGCCGTCGACGAGCTGCATATCGGTGCGGCACATCCCGGCCGCCTTGACCTGAACGAGGATTTCGTCGGCCTGAATGTCGGGCACTGGCACATCCTCGAGGACGAGGGGCCGGCGATACTCGTGCATGCGCGCTGCTCTCATGCGGAAACTCCTTTCGTTTGCAGTATATCGGACGGCGCCGGGGACGATGCCGCGATGGTTGGTGATCGGGCCGGGTTCCTGCGCCCCGTCCGGTGTCCGGAACGCGCGAGTCGTCTACCCTCGCGGACGCCCCTACTTTGGCGCGAGTGCGCCATTTTCTGCGCCCCCCCGGCTCCAGCCAAACGGATCTGGTGCGGACGCTGCGTCGGGTTGCTTTTCCGGCCGGGATGCGTAGGATGCTCTACTGGGCCGATGACCGCATCGGCCCCCTTTTTCGGGGCGTGGCTCAGCCTGGCTAGAGCGCTTGGTTCGGGACCAAGAGGTCGCTGGTTCGAATCCAGTCGCCCCGAGTTTCGTCGAGAATCAGCCCGGCCGCCGATTGTGGAGGGCTTTCTCCTTATGCCACCAGAACGCAAGAGCGGCCGGGCGTTTCAATCCAGAATGCGGAAAACGCTGATTCTCCCGGGGGGAGGCGACCGGATTCGAAACGAGGCCGCGGGAGCGCCGGCGCCCCGACATCCGCTGAACTGAAATGACAAACTAGGATGCCGGTCAACCGCAGTGCAGGAATGCCCAGATCGGTAGAGACAATCCGCCTCCAGCCATTTGATTCTGAACGCGACGTGGCCCTCGTGTCGGCATGGTTGCGCCGCCCGCACGTTGTCCGGTGGTGGGGAGATCCCAGGAAGCAGCTTTCTGCGCTGCTGGAGCGGCCTACCGGAGGAGGAGACGCGCTGATCCTCGCCGACACGGTCCCCGTAGGTTATGTCCGGTGGCAACAAACGCCTCGGGCCGAGTTGGAGGCGGCCGGCTTGCACGACGTCCCGGAAGGAAGCGTCGATATCGATATCGCAATCGGCGAAGAGGATTACATCGGCGCCGGTGTTGGGTCACGGGCGATTGAACTGGTTATTCGGCGACTGGGATCAGAGGGGTCCATCCCATTGGTCATGATGGCGACGTCGGTCGAAAATGCGATGGCGATCAGAGCGTACGAACGAGCTGGCCTCCGGCGGCTGCGGACCTACGACGACCCGGAATACGGACCGTGCTGGCTCTTGGTCTACGAAGCACCGGGGCCAGCCACGCATGCGAAAGCGGCCTGCATTTGAGGCTCGCTGCCGGCGGCCTCCAGGAAGCGGCCTACGACCGTTTCTTTACCAGGTGATTCACCCCGATTCTTGGCAGTTAACACCCATCGCCAACCAATCACGAGGCCTCGCATTGTGACCGCGAACGGCTGGGCCTCGTCCAAGGGGGCATGACGCGAATACCAACCTTTGGTAGTCCCCGGAAGGAGTGCGCGGGCGCACGCGCGTCCGCAAACGATCCTTCGCGGCTGGGCACTCACCAATTCCGTACGTACCAATCACGCCATCATCGCGTCAACCAATGCCTTCGTGGTCACGTGGAGGCCCCCTGCGAGCGCCGCCGGGGTGCAAGGCTCGGCCTCCGGTGTCACCCAGGCGCGGAGCAGGCCGATCTGTGAACGGGCAATCTGCTCGGCGATCACGGGCGTGGGAATTCGCAGCGACCCGGTCGTCACCTCATCCCGGCCGCCGCGATGCGCGAGCCGCAATGCGATCAACTCGGTGAGTTGCTGAACGATCGCCTCGCCCGCCGATCCGGCCAGTATCTGCCGGGCGACCGGACGATGCGTGGAAATGTGCTCGACTACGCTGCGCGTGGGGGCTTCGACTTCGGGATGACTGATGATCGCCGCGAATGTTTCCAGCATGTGCCCGACCGCGTCTCGCAGCACGTCGTCCTTGTTGCGAAAGTAGTCGTAGAACGTGGATCGACCCACGCCGGCGCGCGAGACGAGATCCCTCACGCCGAAGCGATCATATCCACGCCGCAGTACAAGCTGATTGAACGCCTCGACGATCCAGCCGCGACTGGATGCAGGCCGTTGGCCGTTCCCAACTCGATTCCGATCAATGGAACTCATATCCGGACATTTTATCGCATGTGCCCGGACTGCTCGAACTTCTCTTGCAGAGGTGACCGTCGTCGTTAGGCTGACATGCTCGGGCGGGGTATCCGCGTTGGACGTCCTGCACGGTTACATCCCAGGCAATTCGGGAGACAGACACCATGACCGCAAGTCCCTCTGCTGCCGCCGCCGGCCCGCGGCCGCAGCCGCTCATCTGCGTCCACGATGTGGTGGCGACCAGCCGCTGGTACCAGCGACTGCTGAACTGCCAGAGCGCGCACGGCGGACCCGCATATGAGCGGCTTGAATCCAATGGCCGCCTCATCCTTCAGCTTCACCATTGGAACGTCGAGCACGACCACGGCCGCATAGCCGATTCAGGCCTCAAACCGTATGGCAACGGCGTGCTGTTGTGGTTCGAGGTGCCCGACTTCGACGCGGCGCTGGCCCGTGCCTCGCAGATAAACGTCGAAATCGTCAAGCCGCGGCATCGCAATCCGTCCACCGGCGACGGCGGCCCGAACCATTGGGAGGTCTGGCTGCGCGATCCGGAGGGTTACACCGTCGTCCTCGCCAGCCCGGACGGCTCCGCGGGGCCACCACAATGAAACGGACGCTCGCACTGGCGATGTTCGGCTGCCTGTTTGTGAGCGTCGCGGCGGCAATCATCACGATGGTGGCGAAAACGCTCGTCGACCATGAGCGGTCACGAAGCGAACCACGTATGCAGGTGAAACAATGATGGCGAATGCTCCGAGCAACGTCTCGATTGAGCCCTTGTTATCCGTGCGGAACGGAGCGCAGGCGGTCGATTTCTACAAGGCCGCCTTCGGCGCGACCGAACGCTACCGCGTCGAGAACCCCGCGGGCGAGGTCGTGGCGCGACTGGCGATCGACGGGGCCAGGTTCTGGGTGAGCGACGAATCGCCCGCGCATGGCAACTACAGTCCCGAGTCGCTCGGCGGCGCAACCACGCGAATGCTCCTCGTCGTCGCAAACCCTGATGCAGCGTATGCGAGGGCTGTTTCGGCGGGTGCCCGCGCGGTCAGTCCCGTCTCCGAGGGCCACGGCTGGCGCGTGGGCCGAGTGGCCGATCCCTTCGGCCACCATTGGGAGATCGGCCACGCGCTCGCGCCGTGAGGCTCGCGTGTCACGGTCTCAGAAAGGAACCGGAAACACTTGGTAACCGTGAAGCACCAAGGATCGAACGGATCGGCGGAATGGTCGCAATCCGGTCTCATCGGCCCAGGCGCCGCAAGCGGCAGACTCTCGTCAACCTCGGCTCCGCCGCGCGCAAAGCGCTGGAGATGACTGGGAGCGACGAAGTCGGCGATCATCCCTTGACGAGCACAAGCAGAAACAACGTCGGCTCCAGCGCCGTCAAATCGTGCGGCGCGTTCGGCGGCATGACGAGCCAGTCAGACGGCCCCATCTCCCGCGTCTCGCCCGCGACGCTGAAGCGTAGCCGCCCGGAGAGCACCTGAACCGTGGCCACATACGGCGCGCGGTGCTCGCTGATGTCCTGTCCGGCGTCCATCGCGAACAGGATTTCCTTCAGCGCACCCGTATCGATCAGCGGCTTGCTGACGATCGCGCCCGAAACAACCGGGCAGAGTTCCGCCAGATTGCCGAAATGAGTCGTCGATGCGTCGAACAGCGGCGTGGCCATGGGATCGTCTCGGTTCGCGGAAAGAACAGCCCTGTGCGCGGCGACTGAGCTTCGCGGCCGCTCGCGCAAAGCCGATTCTAGCCGAAGCGCGGGCTTCCGTCCCCCGCTTACGCGAACGTCCGGCTACCCCTCTCACCGCTCGCCCGTGATCAGCCGGATGCAGTTCTTCCGCAGGTCGTCGTACGCGCCGTTGTCCTGGTTGTTCAGCAGCACCAGCGTCACGTCGAGCGACGGAAAATATCGCACCTCCGCATTCATTCCCCGCGCGATGCCGCCGTGCCCGTAGGAATCAACCCGCGCGTTCTGCTGTAGGAGAAACCCATACCCGTAGTCGCTGTCCGCCTCCCGCCCCGCCGCCACCTTCGAGCGCACCATCTCCGCCAGCGTCTCGCGCCGCACGATCGCGCCCGAGTTTAGTCCGCGGACAAACCGCAGCATGTCGCGCGCGGTGGAATAACAACCCCCTGCGGCCGTACCGCGTCGTGTGCGCGGCGCAACGGTCCAGCGATCCCCCTCCCGCGCCAGCGTCTGCGCGATCGGCCGCGACGAATCCGCAGCCTCGAAATACCCCGTGTGGGTCATGCCCAGCGGCAGGAAGATGGTCTCGGCGGCGAACTGCTCGAACGGTTTGCCCGTCACGCGCTCGAGGACCAGCCCCGCCACCACGAAGTTGGAGTTGGAATACGCGTGCTTCGCGCCGGGCTCGAACGCCCTCCCCGCTTCCAGTACCAACGCCAGCAGATCGCGCGTGGAGGCGGCCTCACGCACCCGCGGCGCGCTTTCCGCCGTCCAGTACTCCGCGATCCCCGACGAGTGCGAGAGCAGGTGCCCGACCGTCACACCCGACGCCTGACCCTGCGCCGCGAACTCC
>CAZNDQ010000222.1:0-6767 GCA_964571825.1 uncultured Planctomycetales bacterium
ATCGACGTGACCGGCAAGCTCTGGGTTTACCGGCCCGCGTTCCACAAGACCGAGCATCACGATCACGACCGCGCGATCTACCTTGGACCGGCCGCGCAGGCGATTCTGAAGCCGTGGCTCCGACCGAATCTCGACGAGTACCTGTTCCAACCGCGCGAAGCCGAAGCCGAGCGGCGCGAGGCGATGCACGCCGCGCGCAAGACGCCCATGTCGTGCGGGAATCGGCGCGGAACGAACCGCAAGCGACGGCCGAAGCGTTCACCCGGTGAAAGGTTCTCACCGGGCGCGTATCGCGTCGCAATCCATACCGCGTGCGACAAGGCGGATTCCGCCGCACGCGCTGCAGCCGGACAGCCGGCATGCGGGTCGTGCGACGGCCGCGGGCGGGACGGAAAGAAGCCGTGCGGAGGCTGCCGGGGCTCAGGACACATCGGCGAGCGGCAGATTCCAAGCTGGCACCCGCACCGGCTGCGGCATTCGTTCGCAACGCGCGTGCGGCGCGAGTACGGGATCGAAGCAGCCCGCGTCATGCTCGGCCATCAGCACATCGGGATCACGGAGGTCTACGCCGAGCGCGACCGGGCGGTCGCGCTGGAGGTTGCGGGTAAGATCGGTTAGGACGTTCGCTGCCGGCTAGCTACCGGTGGCATTCTGCTCGGTTCCGGTGGTGCGCGGGCGACCTCCCGCACCCCGGACCGGGCGGTTTTCTGGAGGTCGCATCATGTCCGCCACGATCACGCGGAAGCGCGTTTCCAAGGAGCTCGTTCGCGCAAACGCGACGATCGGCATTCTCACGAACCGCGTCTGCGTTCTATCCGACCGGCTCCGCGCCGAGCGGCGTAGGCAAAATCCGATCGCTCTCTCCGAACCGGCCGCGCACGCCTTGGAATTCATTCCTTTCTATCCCGCCAGTATCACCAGCACGCAGCTTGCTAAGCGGTGCGGGCTGGCCAGCGCGGACGATTTGCGCAGGCGGATCATTCCCGAGCTGAAGCGCCACAACCTGCTACATCCCGACACTCGCCGAGGCTATTCACGCCCGTAGCGCATCTGCGCTACGCCGTTCCAAAACCGCCTGAACGTCCTTCACTCGTCGCGCGCCAACGCGAGAATTGAGGGGGATTCGACTAGCTGTGGAGGACCGCGATGATCGACGTTAATCGTGAGCAGCTCGTTCGCCTGAGCCGCGCCGTGATCCCAGGAAATCCGCACCCGGCCACGCGGTGGCGCTGGGCGTCCGTTGGGGTTCGCGGACAACGCCTGGAGACGATCGTTGTCGGTGGGCAGCGGTTTACCAGCCAGGAGGCGGTGCAGCGTTTCCTCGCCGCACTGAACGACCAGCCCGCTCCGCCACCCCCGCAGCGCGCTGCCAACGCCGCCGGCCGCAAGCTCGCTGCGCGTGGAGCATAGCAGCGGCATGCAACCTGCAACCTTGCCAATCGGGTAGCGGGGCGTAATGCCGCGCGGCGCTCATTGGAGCGACGCGCCGCGCGGCGAGGGCAACACCCATGGAGCCGTCAGAATACGGCGCAACGCGCCGTCGTGCAATCCGCTACAAGCGCCCAACGTGCTACGACATTCGGCGCCGAATCCGGCTTTCGCTTCGGCGCTCGCGCGCCTGGCGGGACACGCCCTTGCTTCACGTTCGGTCCATTCCTTTCAAGCTGGAGGGGGCGATCCCCGTGTCGACCGCCTTCCACGAAGTCGCCCTCGCGCTCGTTTGGCCGGAGATCGAAGCGACGAGCGGAACGAAGCACGCCACCCGAAAGCAGAACCTGCTGGAGCAAATCCTCGCCCAAGCGAAGCTGGCCGACCAGCGGGGATGCGTGCTTGCATGCCACCGGTCGGACGATTTGCGTGATCAGATGTTCGACGCGCTCGCAGACCATGGCTATCTGCGCAAGGCGCTCGGCTCCAAGCGCGTAGGCAAGACAGCACGCTATGCGCTGACGGAGAAAGGCCGGCACACGATCATCGGCTTTCAGAGCTGGCGCACAATCCTGAACCCGGAAAAGGCAAATCCGATGCTGCTTCGCGACGCGAACGGTCGAAATCGCAATCTGCCCAATCGACCTTCCTCGGACATAAGGCAGCGGCTCGCCGCGATCAAGTCGCTTAACGCCCATAATCTGCGCGAGCATCGGTGGCAATACGTTCCCAAACGCGAATCAGCAATCGACCTCCTTCCATGGGTGCGAGCGGTGTACAACGTCAGCTTCTGCCGTGGCGGGCGCCTGTATTCATGCACCCCGGTCGGATTCCAGCAGTTCACGAGAAAGCAGCGGCGGCGGTTTCTTGTGGACGGGGAGCGCACCGTGGAGCTCGATTTCGCTGGGTTTCAACCTCGGCTCCTCTACCAGTTAGAGGGAATCGATCTCCGCGGGGATGTGTATCGCCCGGAGCAGATCTTCCCGAACCTCTACACTGCAAGTGCGGCCAAGCAGCTCTTTCCGCTCGTTCTCGACGAAGCCCGGGCCATCGCTCGACGACTCGTCAAGCGTGCGACGAACATCATCCTGAATGCGTCTAATCGACAATCCGCCGTCCGTGCGGTCGCGGCATGGATCAGCGAGCGCTCCAGGCGCGATCGCAGAATCTGCGATCGCGTTCTGAAGGTTTGCGGCTTCCAGAACCCGCTGCGCGATGGGCAGATTGCGCGGTTTGTCGACCGAATCTTCGCACTTCATCAGCCGATCGCCCGTCATTTCTTCTCCGACGCGGGGATGAAGCTTCAGGCGGGGATTGAAACGGCGATCCTGGTCGAGATTCTGCTTTTGTTCCAGCACGAGCGAATCCCGGCGCTGCCGATTCACGACGCGGTCATCGTGCCGCGGTCCGCGAGGCGGAAGGCTCGCCAGATCATGCGCAAAGTCTACCGCGGCCATGTCGGTTTTAACCCGGTGATTGTGTAAATTCCGTTTGCACCGTAAACCTTTGTGAATGCGTGAGTTAGCGAGTTACTCCGAACGTAATGGAGAGGACGGACAAAGGTGAGAGCAGTCAATACCGCGGCGGCGGCCGCGCTAGCGGCCGACGCGCGTTGCGGCGCAGCGGCGACGGCCGCGCTAGCGGCCGTCGGCCGCGTAGCCGCACAATCGCAGACATCCTATTCAAAACCGCGCCCAAGGGAACGCCCCTGTTTTGTTTCGATTCACCGCATGAGAATTCTAGGGTATTAGATCGTTTGAATCCGCAAATGGATTATTTGGCCGCTATCGCGGCCGTGTCGGTTTGTAATCTCATTTCCAATTGGAGAAACTAGCAAATCTCCGAATCTACGTAGCGCCAATCCTGGGAACATGCCGATTCAGTGGGTGAACCCGGAATTCTCCACATCCGGTGAATGCGCCAATCCGCGCAGCGGGATCGCGCACAGGTTCACCGTAAGAAGGTCCAAGCACCTCTCCCAATCCGCTTTCTCGATTCATCGTATGAGAATCTCATCGCATGACAACGGACATGCCAAATACGGGGAATGGAGGTTGTGCCGCCACGCCTCCACACGGTCCCGTCGCGGAGTGCGATGATCCGACGACATAGGGCGTTTGTGTCGTGGGACGTTCGGGTGCTGGGAGATTCGCGTGCTGGGCGTGGCGCCGCTGCGTGGGGGGACGGGCGCAGTGCGTTTGCAGCATTCGACCGCCTACCCGCCCGCGGCCGGTCCGCGGAGCGGATCGGGACGTCCGGCCGCACGTGGGACCGCCAAACGTCGCGGATTCCGCGTCCAAGCCGGAGCGCCCACGTTCCACCCAGCGCAAAGGTCCTTGAGGCTGCACCGTTCCATCGGGTAGTCGATACGCGGCGGAACGTTCGGGTTTGCGGCGCCAATCCGGCCGCACAACGCGGCACAAGGCTCGGCCGGTCGGGCCGACGTGCGGCGCGGGCCGATGGAGCAGGAGCGGTTTCCGCAGGCGTGCCGTTACGCCGCGCGGCACCGGGCGGACGCCACGCCGCACAACGCGGCATCGCCCCGGACCGCCCGCAGCGGACCGTGGGGATCGCCCGCGTCGCGTCGTTTACGCGAGGGTCGCAGGTTCGATGGAGGCGCGTTTGAGGCTATGAATTGCGGGATTCGCGCGCAACCCGGTAATCCGCTCCATACCGTGTGGCGCGGTAATTACCGTTTCATCGATCAGGAACCCGCGTTTTCGGGCCGGAAAGCGGGGGTGGATTGTGCGACCGACGCGGGCGGATTGGGGCGGTCAATCCGGGCCGAATCCCGGCCGGTTGACGAGGTGCGTTGCGAGGGGCGGGTTGTGCCGGGCGTTCCGGCCGCGGGTCGCTGGCCAGACGGCTCGCGCCCGCCCCGCATTGAATCGAGGTTGATCAATTGAAGGGAGATTCATGCCATGAAACGACGATCGAAACACCCGCGGATAGTGCGGCCGGAACGTGGCGAAGCCGATCCGCCGTCCGACACGGTCAAGCGCGGCCGGAAACGCGGTGCGGCGATCCCCGCCCGCTTCAAGCCCCGATTCTGGGCCGACGCGGACCGTCGCTGCGGCGAGGTCAAGCGAATCGAACAGCTTGTAGAGCGCCTTCGCGCCGACAGCGGCGCAGCCTCCGCGATGAAGGATTTGCTGGTGCAACGTACGGCATTCCTGGCCGTCGTGCTGGAGACGGCCGAGCGGCGAGCGGTCGAAGATGGCGTCTTCGATGCTGGCGGCCACGTTCAGGCCGTCAATGCGCTCATCGGGTGTTTGCGAATGCTCGGTTTGGAGCGGCGTGTCGCTGCTCGCGGGCTCAAAACGTACCTGGCGGAGCGTGGCGCGTGAGCCCGCCGGCCGACCCCCGGTACTCCCCGACTTTTCCCGAACAGGGGCGGCGAGGGGGCGGCGGGCCTCCGCACAATATCCCATTTTTTCCAGGATTTTTTTGGAGGTTTTTCCATGCCAAGGCTTGGTGGTGCGGAGACCATTCTCCGCGAGCAAACGCGGCAGATTCCGCCGCAGGGGCGCGAGCCGCGCTCGTTGCGGCGCATCCCGCACACGCCACGCGCTCGCCTGGAAGTGATCGAAGCGGCGAAACGGCCGTGTTGCAATCTGGCGGATTCGTACGATGCGAACCACGCCGCTCCGCGCGCATTGTGCGAGACTGCCGTGGTGCTGCTGGAACAGCTTGACGCGCTGGAACGCAAATACTGCCACAATTACAGACTTGAGCGGGTGAATTCGTCGTGAACATCCTCGAAGCAATCAAGGATCGCGAGCTCGGTTTCAGAAGCTTCCTGTCGCCATCCAGTGGATTGCGGACGTGGCGTCCGTGGCTCTCGGCGCTGGCGGTCATCTACGGCGTGCCGCTCGAGCGCCGATCCGCCCGCGCGCTCGTCCGCAAGTGCACGGGTCGCGATCCGCGCAAGCTTCCGCCGGATGGCTTCAACGAGGCGCTCCTGCTCTGCGGCCGGCGGAGCGGCAAGTCGAAGATCGCCGCCGTCGTTGGAGCCTTCGAAACCCTCTTCGGCGGACACGAGCAGCGCCTTTCACCGGGTGAGCAAGGCTTGGTCGTGATCGTCAGCCCCTCAAAGCGCCAATCGCAGGTTATTTTCCGTTACCTTCGGAGCATCTTCGACGCGCCGATCCTCCGCGGTGAAATCGCGGCCGAAACTGCCACATCGTTCACCCTCGCGAACGGTCTCCGCGTCGAGCCGATCACCGGTGATTACCGGGTGGTTCGCGCGTTCACCGTCGTCGCTGCGATTTGCGATGAGCTGGCGTTCATGGGCGTCGATGAAGGCACGAAGGTCAAGAGCGACACGGAGCTCATCCGAGCGCTTCGACCGGCGCTGCTGACGACCGGCGGGAAGCTGATCGGGCTGACCACACCCTACATGCCGAGGGGGTTCTGCCATCGCGCGTGGAAGCAGCATTTCGGGAACGACCGCGGCAGGATGCTTGTCTGGCGCGCGCCCAGCACGACGATGAATCCCACCATCCGCCAGGCCGACGTGGACGCGGCGCTCGCCGAGGATTTGGCCGCTGCGAAATCCGAGTTTCTCGCTGAATGGCGCGAGGACATCGCGGCCTACCTTCCGCGCGAGGTCATCGAACCGCTGGTCGTACGCGGTCGGCAGGAGCTTCTCCCGCGTCGCGACATTACGTACGCAGCGTTCGCTGATCTGAGCGGCGGCCGCAGCGACGATGCCGCACTCGCCATCGGACATCGCGACCGTCAGGGCGGTAAGGTGATCCTCGACCTCCTGCGCCGCTGGCAACCGCCGTTCAACCCCGCGGCCGTGGTGACGGAGATGGCCGGTCTGATTCGTGAGTACGGCATAGCGCGGGTCCACGCCGACGCCTACGGTGCATCGTTCGTTTCGGAAGGTTTTCAGCGAGAGGGCGTGCGCCTTATTCCGGCGAAACCGAAGAACGAGCTTTACGTGAATGCCATCGCCCCGCTGTGTTCCGGCAACGTGGAACTGCTCGATCACCCCGCCCTCGTCGATCAGCTTTGCAGTCTGGAGCGGCGGACCCGGAGCGGCGGACGGGACGCGATCGACCATCCGGCGGGTGCGAAGGATGACTTGGCAAATGCGCTTTGCGGGGTGCTTTCGGTCGTCAGCAGTCCGAAGCGGATCGCCGGAGCTCTCGGCGGAAGCGCTGCACGATCGCTCGCAATTCGATTGGGGAATTTCTAGCGGCGAACGGTCTGGAAGATGGTTTGCGAATACCTACAATCGCGGTAGCAGAAAGGAGCGGCACATGTGGACCCGCGAACAGATTGAAGCATTCGATCGCAAGCACGGTGAGCAGGAACTGGACCCCGATTCC
>CAZNDQ010000223.1:0-6718 GCA_964571825.1 uncultured Planctomycetales bacterium
TCGGGGCGGAGGCGCCGGAGGACTCGTGCACGACGAACCGGCATCAGGGGTGCTGCAGCGCGGCCGACGCGCTGGACGCGCGCGTGGTCGCGGGGCGGCTGAGCATTCCATTCTATGCGCTGAACTTCCGCGATGAGTTCGAACAGATCATCGACTACTTTGCGGACGAATACGCCGGGGGTCGAACACCGAATCCGTGCGTTGTGTGTAATCGCGACCTGAAGTTCGGCAAGCTGTTCAACTATGCGGAGGCGGTCGGCGCTGATTTCGTGGCGACGGGGCATTACGCGAGGGTCGAGCAGATCGACGGCGATTGGCGCCTGCAGCGAGCAGTGGATGCACAAAAGGATCAGTCGTACGTCTTGTTTCCGTTGCGGCGCGAAGTGCTCGGGCGTGTGCTCTTGCCGCTGGGTAGTCTTACCAAGCCTGAGGTACGGCGGATTGCGGAGTCGATCGGGCTGCGGGTGCACGACAAGCCGGACTCAGCGGAGATTTGCTTCGTGCCGGATCGGGACTATGCGCGGGTGGTGCGGGCGCGACGGCCGGAGGCGTTCGCGCCGGGCGAGGTGCGCGACGAGACGGGCAACGTGCTCGGGACGCATGGCGGCGTAGGGCAGTACACCATCGGGCAGCGGCGTGGATTGGGGATCGCGGCCGGGCACCCGGTCTACGTGACGTCCATCAACGTGGCGGATCGGGCGGTGGTAGTGGGGGAGCGCGAGGCGCTGCTGAGCCGGCGGCTCGAGGCGCGCGGGATGAACTGGCTGGTGAAGCGGCCGCGCGCGGCGCTGCGCGCAGCGGCGCAGATTCGCTATCAGCATCAGGCGGCGGCGGCGACGATCCGGCCGTGCGGGGAGGATGGGTGCGAGGTCGAGTTTGACGAGCCGCAGTCGGCCGTGACGCCGGGGCAGGCGGTCGTGCTCTACGAGGGCGACACGGTGCTGGGCGGCGGCTGGATCGAGCGCGCGTTTCGGACGTAGGTTCGACGATTCATCTCTTCAAACTGTTAGAACCATGATCGGATTGCTACACGGTGGTGCGGTGGGCGACTTCGTGCTCGCGTGGCACCTGCTGGAGTCGGTCAAGCAGGAGGCACGCGACCCCAGAAGCGTGATTGTCGCACGCGGGCCCGTCGCCGCCACTGTACCGGCGATATGGCGGGCGGCGGAGTTGCACGACACGGACGCCGCCGGCCTGCATCGACTCTTCTCCGACGAAGGGGATGTAACTCAAGTCGATACGCTGCGAAACGTATTCGCATTCTGCGACCTGATCGTCAACTTGTTAACGGACTCAGGTCATTCAGCGGCACGGCGGCTCGCATCGCTGGCGCGCGGTCGGGTGTGCTCGATCGAGAGCCGCGCATCCGGCGAGCCGCAGCACATCACGCAGCAGTGGCGTTTCCGTCTGGCGGCCGAGGGGCTGGCGATCCGCGAAGTCAGACCGGCGGAACTGCACTTCGAGGAGCCGCGACGCAGCGCGGCGCGGGCGCGTCTGGAGTCCGCTGCCGGTATTTCTGACGGGCCGATCGTGCTCATTCAGCCGGGTAGCGGCGGGCGGAGCAAGTGCTGGCCGCTCGACAATTTCTTGGAGCTGTCCGATGGGTTGCACCAGGTCGGCCGGCGGCCGGTCTTTCTCTGGGGCCCGGTGGAGCGGGAGACTTGGCCGGCGCGCGACGCGGAACGCGTCCGCCGGAGCGCGTGCATCGCGCCGCGTGATTTAAAGGAGGCTGTGTATCTGGCAGGTGCGGCAGATGCCTACGTCGGCAACGATTCGGGGATGTCGCACGTCGCGGCCGCGACGGGTACGAGGACGGTGGTGCTGTTTGGTGCGACCGATCCGCGCGTGTGGCGGCCGCTCGGCGCGAACGTCAGGTCACTCGGTAATGTGACCGGTTGGCCGGGTGTGGACAAAGTGCTCGCGGCGCTGGGGTAGCACCCGGCGGCCCAGAGGTCACGTTCATCGCAGGCCGAACAATCGCAGGCGGGCGATCCTGAGGAGCGGCACGATTACCGGGGGCGGTCTCTTGTCATGGGGCGCAAAGTGGCGAGAATGGCCGGCGGTACCTGATGCGGCCAATGCGATCGTTGGCGATTGGAGGATGTAAGATGCAGTGCGGCAAGGGGTTAGCGGCGGCGGCGGTGCTGGCGATTGCGGCCGGGATTGGCCTGCGCGAGCTGCGGGCGCAGTCGAACGGGGCGCCGGAGCCGCAGTTCCAGGTCAGCCCGAGTTCCGGCGGAGTGCGGGCTCCGAGCAGCGCGGGTGCGCCCTCAACCTCGGCGGCACATGGCGGGGGGCGGGGCAGCACGGCGGTAATCGACATCGTCAAGGTGTTCAACGATTTTCAGCAGACCATGGACCTCAACGCGCAATTCGACCAGCGGCGCAAGGAAGTGCAGCTCGAGGTGGATACGCGCGACGGCGAACTGAATCAGCGAATGCGCGAATTGGAGGCCTTTCATCCGGACAGCCCGGAGTATGGGCAGCGGCGGCGCGAGGTGCTCAAGCTGCAGATTGACCGGGACAACTATCTGCGGCTGGCGGAGGCCGACGTGCGCGACCAGTTCAAACTGTGGACCGAGCGGACTTACGTGATGATCTGCGAGACGGCGGCGAAGGTGGCGCAGGAGCGCGGCTTTGACATGGTAATGACGACCGAGGCGCTGGATTCGGATGTGCCTGACGCCAACGCGCTCAAGCAGCAGATCCGGCTGCGGCACGTCATCTATGCGAACCCGGCGGTGGACATCACGCAGGATGTGCTGGCGCGGCTGAACCGCGATTACAGCGACAAGGAGAAGAAGCCGAGCGTGGACAAGATCGGGCCGTAAGGGCTCGGCGGCCGGGCGGAGCGGGGCGCTGCATGAACGAGGAATACACGCTGGCGGAACTGGCCAAGCGCGTGGGCGGAACCGTCCGCGGCGAGGCAGCGCTCCGCGTGCGCGGCGTGAATAGTCTGTCGGAAGCAGAGCCGGGCCAGATCACGTGGGCCTCGAACGAGCGGTACCGCGCAGAGCTGCACGCGAGCCGCGCGTCGGCGGTCGTGGTGTCGCCGCGATTCGGCGCGACGCCGATGCCGGCGATCCTCGTAGACGATCCGGACCTGGCGTTTACGCGGATCATCGCCTGTTTTGCGCCGACCGTGCCGCGTCCCGCGGTGGGCCGGCACCCGACGGCCGTGATCGCCGCAAGCGCGCGAGTCGACGAGACGGCCGCCATCGGCGCGAACGTGATCATCGGTGAACGGGTGCGAATTGGTCGCGGGTCGGTGCTGCACGGGCAGGTGTTCATCGGCGACGACGTGGAGATCGGCGAGGCGTGCGAACTCTGGCCGGGCGTCGTCGTGCGAGAGCGTTGCGTGCTGCGAAACCGCGTAATCGTACATGCCAACGCGAGCATCGGGGCCGATGGGTTCGGGTTTCATTTCGCGGAGGGGCGCCACAACCGCATCCCGCAGATCGGCGGCGTGCTGATCGAGGACGACGCGGAAATCGGCGCCTGTTCGTGCGTCGACCGGGCGAAGTTCGGCGTGACGCGGATCGGGGCCGGGACGAAGATTGATAACCACGTGATGGTCGCCCATAATGTCCAGATCGGGGAGCATTGCATTCTGGTCGGTCAAGTCGGGCTGTGCGGCAGCACGAAGGTCGGCAACTACGTGGTGTTCGGCGCGCGGTCCGGGACGGGCGACCATGTCGAGATCGGCGACCAGGCGATCGTGACCGGTGGGGCCATGGTGACCAAGCGGATCCCGCCGGGGCGGGTGGTCGGCGGGTTCCCCGCGATCGATCATCGAGAACATCTGCGGGAACAGGCGTATCTGCGGCGGGTTCCGGACCTCGAGGCGAAGCTGAAGGACCTGGCGCGGCGAGTCGGACAACTTGAAAGCGCAACAGACGATCAGTCAGCCGAATGAGCTGAGCGGCTACGGGCTGTTCACGGGCGAACCGGTGACGGTGCGGTTCAAGCCGGCGCCGCCGAACAGCGGGATTATTTTCGTGCGCACCGACCAGACGCAGCCGGTGCGTATCCCGGCGCTGGTTTCCAACGTCTCGAAGCGCGCGCGGCGCACGTCTATCCGCAACGGGACGGTGGCGATCGAGACGGTCGAGCACTGCCTGAGCGCCTGCGCGGGGCTAAGCATCGACAACCTGGAGATCGAGCTGCAGGGGCCGGAGCTGCCGGGGCTGGACGGGAGCTGCGTTGGATTCTTTGACAAGCTGAGTGAGAGCGGCCTGAAGATTCAGAGCGCCGAGCGGCGCCTCTGTCGCATCACGCGCCCCGTGCGGGTGGCGGAGCAGGATGCGGAGCTGGTGGCGTTCCCGGGGTCGGAGGAGCATCTGCGCGTCATCTACGAGTTAGACTACGCCGACGTGCCGGCGATTGGGCACCAGATCTTCCGCGTGGACATCACGCCGGAGACGTTTCGGCGCGAGGTGGCGCCGGCGCGGACGTTTTTGCTGCGGCAGGAGGCGGAGCAGTTTCGCGCGGCCGGGCTGGGCAAGCACCTGACGTATCAGGACATCGTCGTCTTCGGCGATGACGGGCCGATCGACAACGAACTGCGTTTTCCCAACGAGTGCGTGCGGCACAAGATCCTCGATCTCGTCGGCGACCTGATGCTGATGGGGCGGTTAGTTTGCGGCACGATCTACGCGCGAAAGAGCGGGCATGCGCTCAACCATGAACTCGTGCGGCGGCTGATGGAGCAGGTGGCGTCGGAGGAGCTGGCGCTGCGTGCGAGCCGGCCGGAGTTGGACATCCGGCAGATTCAGCGCGTGCTCCCGCACCGCTACCCGTTCCTGCTGGTGGACAAGGTGGTGGAGGTGTCGGGCTCGCGGCATGCGGTGGGGATCAAGAACGTCACGATCAACGAGCCGTTCTTTCAGGGACATTATCCGGGTCAGCCGATCATGCCGGGCGTGTTGATCATCGAGGCGATGGCGCAGCTCGCGGGAATGATGCTCAGCCAGGAGTTGGAGCACAAGGGCAAGATCGCGGTGTTGCTGAGCATGGACGATGTGAAGTTCCGCAAGCCGGTGATCCCGGGCGACCAGTTGATCCTGGAGGCGACGGCGCTGCGGCTGCGGTCGCGGACGGGTCACGTGCGCTGCACGTCAAAGGTGGGCAACACGCCGGTGGCCGAGGCGACAATCAAGTTCATGCTGGTGGACGCGGACCCGGTGTAGGGAGGCGCGAACCGCGCCCGGAGTGTCGTGCGGGCAGTGAGGCAAGATGGCAGAGATCCACCCACAGGCGTGCGTAGAGCGGGGAGCGCAACTGGCGGCCGGCGTGCGCGTGGGCGCGCTCGCGTACGTCGGCGCCGACGTGACGCTCGGTGAGGGGTGCGTGCTGCATCCGCGGGCGACCGTGGTCGGGCGGACGACGGCCGGGGAAAACAACGAGTTCTTTCCGGGGGCGGTGGTTGGTGCTTCGCCGCAGGACCTCAAGTATCGCGGCACGAGCACGGAACTGCACATCGGCGCGGGAAACGTCTTCCGCGAGCATGCGACGGTTCACTGCGGAACGGAGGTGGCGGGGGGCGTGACGCGGATCGGCGACGACAACCGCTTCCTGGTCGGCGTGCACATCGCGCACGACGCGACGATCGGCAGCCATTGCGTCATCGCCAACAATGTAATGCTGGCCGGGCACGTGCACATCGAAGACTGCTGCCACATCGGGGGGGGCGCGGCATTCCACCACTTCGTGACGATCGGGCGATACAGCTACACGGCAGGGATGGCGCGGGTGACGGTGGACGTGCCGCCGTACATGATCATGGAGGGCTATCCGGCGCGCGTGCGCGGCGTGAACCTGAACGGGATGCAGCGCTGGAAGCTGGACCGCGAGGCGATCATGCAGATCCGCGAGGCGTACAAGGTACTGTTCGGGCGGCGAGGCGAGGAGGAGATGTCGTCGCTGATGCGGCGCGTGGAGCAGTTCGAATCGAACGGGCCGCTGCACGAACACACGAAGTACTTGTGCGATTTTCTGCGGCGCTCAAGCGTGGACGGCGTGTACGGGCGGTACCTCGAATCGCAGCGGCGCGACACGGCCGCAGACCGCGAGCACTACTATAGCGGCGAGAAGAAATCGTCATGAGCGAAGCAGTGCCGGTGGCGGTGGTGGGCGTCGGACACATGGGGCGGCACCATGCGCGCGTCTACGCCGAGCTGGCGGATGCGCAGCTCGTGGCGGTCGTGGACCGCGACCCGGCGCGTGCGGCCGAGGTTGCGGACCGACATGGCTGCCGGGCGCTGCGAGACGCAGCAGAGGTGCCGGACGACGTGCGGGCGGTGTCGATCGCGGTGCCGACTGTACACCATCTGGAGGCGGCGCGGCCGTTCATCGAGCGGGGCGTGGCGGTGCTGATCGAAAAGCCGCTGGCGGGTTCACCGGGCGAGGCGGAGTACTTGCTGGAGCTGGCGCGGCGGCACGGCGCGCTGCTGCAGGTGGGCCACACGGAGCGCTTCAACCCGGTGGTCCGCGCGATCGACCGCATGGGCGTGCTGCCGAAGTTCATCGAGACGCACCGCATTTCGCCCTTCACCTTTCGCTCAGCCGACATCGGTGTCGTCATGGACATGATGATCCACGACATCGACATCGTGCTGCACCTGGTACGGCGGGCGGGGCTGCGCAGCGTGGACGCGGTGGGAGTGAGCGTGCTAGGCCCGCACGAGGACATCGCTAACGCGCGGCTGCGCTTCGAAAA
>CAZNDQ010000224.1:0-6699 GCA_964571825.1 uncultured Planctomycetales bacterium
AGACGTGCTGCTGCTGGAAGAGACGGGGCTGGTGCGCGGCCGATATCATGTACTTATGGGCAACATCGTCCCGCTCGAGGGCGTGGAGCCCGGCGATCTGACCATCGACGCACTGGTGCGGCGCGTGCGGGCGGAGGGAGTGGTGGAGGTGATCATGTGCACGAGCCCCACGCTCGATGGCGACGGGACGGCGCTGTACATCCGCAGCCTGCTCGAGAGCGACGGCGTGAAGGTGACGAGGCTGGCACGGGGCGTGCCGGTCGGATCGCAACTGGAGTACGCCACGCCGGCGATGCTGGAAGCGGCACTGAGCGGTCGAACGCAGATGTAAGGGCGGTCGGCGCGGCCGGCGGGAGGTCGTCAGTGCGAGCGGACCGCGCGGCGGGCGGCGACGAGCACCGGAGCAGGAGCACGACGGGCGCGCGGGCGCCCGGAGCAAGCGATGTCGCAGTTCATGTCACAGGTCCTGTCGCAGTCGATGCGAATGGAGCAGCGGCTCACCCCGCAACTCATTCAGTCGATGGACATCCTGCAGCTCCCGCTGATGGCGCTGGAGGCGCGGATCAACGAGGAGCTGGAGACGAATCCGGTCCTCGAGTACGGGCCGCCGGAGCGCGAAGCGCCTGAACCCACGGGCGAGCAGTTGCGCGAGGAGCGACCCGACGAAAACTCCGAGAGTTTCGATCATCTCGAACGACTGATCCGCGAAAACGATTTCGATCCGGGCGACCAGGGGTTTGCGCGGCCGAGCGGCGGCGCGGACCGCGACGGAAAAATGGACGCGATGGCGAACACCGCCACGCGGCCGGCGTCGCTGCAGGAAGTGCTCCTCGACCAGTGGCGGTTTCTCGACCTGCCGGCGGAAATCCGCGAGGCGGGCGAGGCGGTGATCAGCTTTATCGACGAGGACGGCTACCTGCGCGTCTCGAACGAGGAGGTGTGCAATTCGCGCATGCCGGCGCTTTCGCCCGGGCACGTCGAGCAGGCGCTGGACGAAATCAGGCAGAAGCTCGAGCCGGTCGGCGTCGGCGCGCGGACGCTCGAGGAATGTCTGCTGTTGCAGCTTGATCGTCCGCCGGGCAACCACGAGCTGGAACGCACGCTGATACTCGGCCATCTCGTGGACATTCAGAAAAACCGCTACCCGGCCATCGCCAAGGCGACCGGACGCTCGATTGAGGAAATCACCGAGGCGGTCAGGCGGATCGCGCATCTGCACCCGCGCCCGGGGGCGCTCGCCGGCAACGCCAGCCCGCCGACGATCGCGCCGGACATCATCATCGAGTACGCGGAGGACGAGGAAGACGCGGACGTGGCGGGCTTCCGCGTGCGCCTGACGCGCGGCAACGACCCGCCGCTGCGCATCTCGCCGCACTATCTGCGGATGCTGGAGGACCGCAGCGAAGAACGCGAGGTGCGCGAGTTCATCCGCCGCAACATCGAGAAGGCCAAGGCGCTGCAGGACGCAATCAAGTTCCGCAAGGAACGGCTGCTGGAAGTGGCGAAAGTCGTCGTCGGACGGCAGAAGGAGTTCTTCGAGCAGGGCCCGGCCGCGCTGCAGGTGCTGCGCATGCGCGAGCTGGCCGAGCAGTTCAACTGCGACCCGTCGACCATCAGCCGCACCGTCGCCGACAAGCACATGCAGACGCCGCGCGGGATCTATCCGCTGCGCTATTTCTTCACCGGGGGCACCGAGACCGACGACGGACAGGTGACAAGCTGGGACAGCGTCCGGGCGCGGGTCAGACAGATCGTCGACGAGGAGGACAAGTCCAACCCGCTCAACGACGACCAGATCGCGGCGATGCTCTCGAAAGAGCACATGGGCATCTCGCGGCGGACGGTCGCCAAGTACCGGCAGTTGCTCAACATCCCGGCGGCGCGCCAGCGCAAGGTCTTCACCTAGCAACACGCGACCGCGCGACAATTCACGAATCACAGACCGTCAGTTGCGCCCGCTGAGGCGGTTGCGGATGTACTCGGCGCGGAAAACGCTGCGCTGTTCGCCGTTGAGGTTTTCGCCGCTGATTTTCTGCAGGTGGCCGGGCTGCATCAGCAGGAACAGCTCGTTGATCAGCGACATCTTGATGTCGGGGATGCGCCCGAGATTGACGCCCATGCGCATGTGGCTGAGCAGATTGAGCGTCTCCTCGGTGCTCATCGTGCGCGCGTGTTCGAGCAGCCCCAGCGCGCGCCACACCTTGTCGTCGAGCAGCGCGGCCTTTTCCTTGACCAGCAGGCGCCGCGCCTGTTTCTCGTACTCGACAATGCTGGGGATCACTTCCTTCTCGAAGTCGCGGATGATCTCGTCCTCACTCTTGCCGAGCGTGGTCTGGTTCGAGATCTGGTAAAAGTCGCCCATCGCCTCCGTGCCCTCGCCAAAGAGGCCGCGCACGGCGACGTGCATGTCCTTGGTCGCGCGCAGCACGCGCGGCAACTGGTCCGTCATCTTCAGCGCGGGCAGGTGCAGCATGACGGAGACGCGCAGGCCCGTGCCGACGTTGGTCGGACACGCGGTGAGATAGCCGAAACGCTCATGAAAGGCGAACTCGATGCGCTGGTCGAGCGCATCATCGACGCGGTTGACGTCGTCAAAGACCTCCTGCAGCCGCATGCCGCTGCGCAGCGCCTGAATGCGCAGGTGGTCCTCCTCGTTGATCATCAGCGCGATGTTCTCCTTCTCCGAGACGACGACCCCGCGCGAGCCCTCGCCGCCGGCGTGCTGGCGGCTGATCAGATGACGCTCGACGAGAACGAGGCGGTCGAGTTCGGTCGCCGACTCCACGTCGATGAAGGTGAACTCGCGCCCCAGCGCGGAGGCGGAAACGGCGTCCGCGATCGTCCGCAGGACCTCGCGCCGCTGGCTCTGCGTGGCACGCGAGAGGAACGGGTAGCCGAGCAGGTTGCGCGCCAGGCGCATCCGGGTGGAGATGACGATGTCCGCCATCGGCCCCTCGCCGCTGAGCCACTCGACCGATCGGCCTGCCAGATCGTCGATGTTCACGTGTCGTTCAACCCCTTCAACTGGTCACGCAGGCGCGCCGCCGTTTCGTAGTCCTCGTTCTCGACGGCCGCGTCCAACTCGCGACGCAGACGCCGGATTTCGTGCTGGCGCCTGCGGCCCTCGCCCAGCTTCGACGGGACCTTGCCCACGTGGTGCGTGGCGCCCTCGTGCGCCTGCGCAATCATCGGTCCCAGCACCTTCTCGAATGCGTCGTAGTCGTGCTGGCAGCCGAGCAGCCCCTGCTGGCGGAACTGGGCGAAGGTCAGCCCGCACTCCTCGCAGGTGATGTCGGACATTTCCTGCACCGCCGCCTGATGTTTGATGAAGTCTTCAAGGAGCGTGTTGATCGGCACCGGCGCCTTGACGGTGATGCCCTCCTCCTGCGCACACCCGTCACAAAGGTGCATCTCCTTGCGCTCGCCGACGAGGTCGGTGACGTGCACGGTCGCCGTCGCCTTTTTGCACCGCTGACAGAGCATCGCGGCTACCTGTGAAAGGAAGACCCCTTTTGGACCAGCGCATCTTAGGAACGGCGCAAAACACGGTCAAGACTGGGCTTGTCAGCCATGACCGAACTCGGCCTCACAGCCCGCCGCTTCTCGAACGCGGACGGACCAGAGGCGCCCGGGCCCCTGCGCCGGTGACGCCGCCAGCCTCTCAAAGAACAGCTCGGCCACGCCCTCCGCGCTGGCGTGACGTGCCGCAAACAGCGGGTGATCGTTGAGGTAGGAATCTGCCAGCCCGGAGCAGAGTTCGTGGACCAGCCCCTCCGCCCAGACAAAGTCGACGAGCAGCCCGTGGCCGTCCAGTTCCGCCCCGCGCCACGTGGCGCGGACCCACCAGTCGTGGCCGTGCACCGGCTCCCATGACCCATCGGGCAGGCGGACGCGATGCGTCGCCCGAAAGGTCCCCTCGACGCTGACCTCATAGACCATGGCCGCTTCGTTCTAGCGGTGTCGGCGTCGCTGGACAAGCATCCTGTCGGCTGTGACGGAGGGTCAGGGAGCAATCAGCATCGAGGCGTAGGAGACCGACGATTCGGCTTCGGCGGATTCGGAAAGCAGCCCCAGCGCGGTGAGGGCAAAGGCGAGCAGGAACGACGCGACAAGCGGCAGCGCGCGGCCATGGTGGGCGATGAACGTGGCCGTCGAAGCCCGGATGCGCGTCAGCGAATCGTTCGAGCGGTCCTTGCGGAAACGAACGATGCCGTGCTCGCGCGACCATTCCCACCAGAGTTCCTCGGCGCGGGCCGTCTCCATCCGCTGCCGATGGGCGCACGAACTGAGCACCTGCCGGTAGGCCTGGGCGATCTCCTTGAATCGCGTGGCAGCCTGCGGGTCGCCGGGATTGCGGTCGGGGTGGTAGCGCAGCGCCAGCCGGCGGAATGCCCGCCGGACCTGCGGGATGTCGGCGTGATGCGGCACGCCCAACAAGCTGAACGGATCGACTTCCATGTTGAGACCCGATTCGGGGGCACCGGTCTCTGACGATACCATCTTAGTCAAAATCAGATCAATTGCAATCCTTTTTGACTCATAACTCGGGCGTCGCGGGCGCAGACCCGTGCCCGAATCGGGCGCGAACGGTGCTTGACCGTCGCGGCGCGCGATCCATACGATGCGTCCATGCATCGCTACGTGCCGACGTGGGCGGAGTTTGAGAAACTGGTCCGGGCCGGCGCCCGCGTTCCCGTCTACTGTGAACTGCTCGCCGACAATCTGACGCCGGTGACGGCCTTCGCCCGCGTCGCACACCTGGCACCGCATGCCTTTCTTCTGGAAAGCGTGGTCGGTGGAGAGAAAATCGCTCGATACTCGTTCATCGGCGCCGACCCAGTCGCCGTGTTCGAGGCGCGGGCCAGCCGGGTGACAATCCAGCGCGGGGCCGACACCCGGTCGCTCGAGGCGGCTGACCCGCTGCGGGAACTGGAGCAACTGCTGCACGAGCATCCGGCGGTGGCGCTGCCGTCGCTGCCCCGTTTCGTCGGCGGTGTCGTTGGCTATGCCGCCTACGACACGGTGCGGTACTACGAGCGGCTCGGGGCCGCGCCGACCGACGACCGCGGCCTGCCCGACCTGCTCTTCGGCCTCTATGACACGATGCTGGCCTTCGACCACGTCGACAAGACGATCAAGGTCATCGCGCATTGTGACCCGCAGCAGGCGAGCGCCACGGCGGCCTACGAGCAGGCCTGCCGGCGGGTCGACCGGCTGGTCGATGCCCTGTCGCATCCGCAGCTCACCGTGGCCCGGTCGGTTGACCTGGGCGTGACGGAGCTGCCGGCGTGGGAGAGCAACCTGACGCGCGCCCAATACGAAGCCGCCGTCGAGCGGAGCAAGGAGTACATCCGCGCGGGCGACATTTTTCAGGTCGTGCTTTCGCAGCGGCTGAGAGTGAAATCGGCGGCCGATCCGTTCGACATCTACCGCGCCCTGCGCGTCGTAAACCCCTCGCCGTTCATGTTCTTCCTCAAGAGCCCGGGGGTGACGCTGGTGGGGGCGAGCCCGGAGATCGCCTGCCGCGTCGAGGACGGCGTGGTCACGACCCGGCCCCTGGCCGGGACGCGGCCGCGCGGCCGGACGGAGGCCGACGATGCCCGGCTCGAACGCGAACTCCTCGCCGACCCCAAGGAGCGCGCCGAACACGTCATGCTGGTCGACCTGGGGCGGAACGACATCGGTCGTGTCTGCGAGCTGGGCAGCGTCGAGCTGTCCGACGTGATGAGCATCGAGCGTTATTCGCACGTGATGCACATCTGCACAAACGTCGTGGGGAGACTCGCCGCGGGCAAAACGGCATTCGACGCGCTGCGCGCGGCGCTCCCCGTCGGGACGGTGAGCGGCGCGCCGAAGGTGCGCGCGATGCAGATCATCGACGAGCTGGAGACGGTGCGCCGCGGGCCGTACGGCGGGGCCGTCGGTTACATTGACTTCGCCGGCAACATGGACACGTGCATCGCCCTGCGGACGATCGCCGTCACGCCGCAGCCCTGGGGAAACGCCGTGGACGTGCAGGCCGGCGCGGGCGTCGTGGCCGACAGCGTGCCGGCGGCCGAGTATGAAGAGACCCTGAGCAAGGCGCGGGGAATGCTCAAGGCGGTGCTCATCGCCGAGCGGCAGTTGTAGCGCGGGCGCCCCGGCCGGGCCCGAGCGCAGGGCACCAGCCGTCATCGATGGATCACGCTCTTACCAGGCCAGTGATCGCAATTCGCCGGATGTGCGGCGCAGCACCGCCGCCGCCAGTTCGCGCCAGACGCTGCGCCAGTCGGCGGCATCGTGAGCCTGCGCCAGGTAGCGCCGCAGGAAGCGCCGCCGGTCGGCCAAAGTCAGGTCGGGCGCGTCGACGAAGCTCGTCGCCAGCCGCGCCAGCGACCCGCGCAGCGGAACGGCGTCCGACGTCCGCCGCAGCGAAATCCCGTCGAGATCGATCAGCCAGACGAACGGGCCGCCGTGCTCGCCGCGGCGATCGGTGACCATCAGGTTCGGGCCTTTGAGGTCGCGGTGCGTCAGGCCGGCGCGGTGCAGCGCGGCGGCAACGTCGGCCGCGCGCTCGATCAGCCGACGACGCAGCAGCACCCGCTGCCGCTTTTCGAGCCGCGGCCATTCGTAGCGGACGACCGTGGACAGCTCGCGCGCGTCTGTCAGCGCTTCGGTGAGCAGCAGCGATTCGCGGGTGGCGCGGCGCTCCAGCGCGGC
>CAZNDQ010000225.1:0-6681 GCA_964571825.1 uncultured Planctomycetales bacterium
CCCTGGGGCGCCCAGGTGACCCTGGACGGGACCGAGACCGGGGACGGTTTCGCTCTGACCACCGACGGAGAGGCGTTCAACGCCTGGCGCGACGGGATGCGGGAGGCGTGGGGCACCGACCCGGTCGAGAGGGGGGTGGGCGGCTCGATCGGGGCGGGGGTTTTCATGGTGGGGGCGATGGGGCGGGGGGGCGGGGACAGTTCGCCGGCGAGTGCCGGCGCGACAGTCACCAGCAGGAGGGGGATCACGATCAGGTTGCTTGGGTTTGGCCGCATGGCTGAGTCCTCATCATGGGGGGTCGCGGTCACGAGTGGGGCCGCGTCACGTGAGCGGCCTAGCTCGTTGTTCCTCCCACTAACGCAGGCACGGCCGATGAGCCCTAATGTGCGGCGCGAAAAAAAAGCCCGCCTGAGGGGCGGGCCGGACGCCGGGCTTCGGACAGCTTCGCACGACCGACGACACCGCCGGTTCGTAACGAATAGGACACAGCCGCCGAAGTCGGCACCTGCAATTCTGCATGCAAGCGGCCCGAGACTTGCTCCACCGTTGCGGTTCCCGGCTCGCGGGCCTGGGTTGCCGCTTATGGTCCGGGTGAGTGAGGGGGAGATGGGAGCGGCCGGCCGTTTGCTCCACTTCGTCTATGGGGAACTGCGTATAAAGATGGGGTTTTCTTTCTGTTGCGTGGTCGCGTTGCACGAGCAAATGTCCGCACCGCCCGTGCAGCGGGCGCTCCGACGGGCGGTTGGTGGGTTGAGTGCGCACGTCAGCGGCCGGTCGTGGGGCCGACGCGGCGCCTTCGGCGGCCGGTGAGGAATCGGGCATATCCGGCCAGGCTCAGCCCGAAGAACGCGGCGTCGAGCCCGCCGCAGCCGCCGCAGGGTGCGGCCTTGTCGGCGAAGTGAGTCTTGAAGTCGGTGGTGAAGTCGTCGGCGGGCTGCTGGTTCGGGGCGGATTTGGCGCAGCCGGACGGGTCCACGTCGGCGCCAGGGGGCGTTGCGGGGCAGAGGTCCACGCAATCGGAGACGCCGTCGGCGTCGGCGTCCCCGCAGGCGTCGCCGCCGGGCGCTGCGGCGTCGGTGATCCAGAATCCGCCGGACAACGAGAAGGTCGAGCCGGACAGCGGGCCGCTCGAATCAGGCTGGCCGAAGGTGCCGGAGAGTTCGAAGGCGCCGCTGGTGCTTTTCATCGCGCCGCCGCCGTCGACGGTGTGCCACCAGACGTCCAGCGGCGCCGCGGCGGATGCGCCCTGAACCCCAAGCCCGGCGGCCATTACGCCGATGATCGTTCCCGCTCTCGTCAGTGATCTACACATCACGATTCTCCGGGTCTGCAGTGTGGAATGCCATAGTTGAAATTTCGAGTACGCGCTTACGGCTTGATGACCATCACGTTGTATGCAAAATCCGGGTATATTTCGTCTGTCCACGGCATATTGTGGATGTACCACATGTTGAAGTTGAAGTCGTAATCGACGGCGACGGAGTGTTTGCTGGCGACGACCAGGCTGCGTCGCCCGTTGTTCGTGATGAAGATGATGGCGTTGGGATCACCGTTGCAGAGGGGGTGATTGAGGAACAGGCCGTGCGCGTCGCGGCGGTCGGCCTCGGTGGGGTAGGCGACGAAGACAAAGGTGTTGGTCTCGACGCCTGCTCCTTCGACGCGGACCCAGCCCCGCGCCACGTTGAGGGCGACGCCGCCCCAGCCGGCCGCCTCCGCATGCACTGCATCGCCGCCGAAGTCGGTCTTGACGGCGTGGACGGCGTCGCCGGAGCCGTTGGACTCGACGTGCAGCGCACTGGTGTTGCTGAGGGGGTTATCGACATCGAAGCGGGCGGCGTTTCCATGCCCGGTCGCCACGCCCCAGATCGAGCTACCGCCGCCGACATTGCTGACGCGAACGGGCGCGAAGTTGTTGCTGGGGTTGACGTTGCGGATGAGAGCGGCGCGGCCGAGACCCTGCGTCGTCACGCTCAACGCCGTCTCGGTGTTGGTGGGGTTGGTGATGTCGAACTGGCCGGCCGGTCCCTTGGCGCTGGTGGCATAGACTCCTGCGCCGAAGCCGTTTGTGGTGGCAACAAGCGCATCTTCCTGGTTGCTGGCGTTGGTGGCCTGAAAATACGCGGCGTTGCCTGCACCGCTGTTCAGTCCGAACACCGCTCGGCCGTTGCCGTTGGTTGTGCCTCCCAGGGCGGGCGACCCGTTGGCCGGGTTGAGGATATTGGCCTGGATGCCGGTCCCGGTGCCCTGATTGAGGGCGGCGAGCACGGGTCCGCCGCCGGTCTGGGTCATGTGAAAGAGCGGTGAACCGCTGTCCTGCATGGCGCTGTAGGGCAGGGCGAGGGCCTGGGCGTAGGGCGTGGGCGATAACGGCTGGCGCGGCTGGAGGATGTCGTAGGGGCCGGGGGCGCCGGTGTGTTCGCGGACGCCGATCTCGACCCAGCGGGCGTCGCCGTTCATAACGCCGACGCCGAAGTCGAGCAGGACGTTGAAGAGGCCGTTCTTGACCTCGACGTTGTCCACTTCCAGCGGCTGGCCCATCTGAACACCCTGCGACTCGTCGTCCAGCAGCGTGAAGATGAAGTCGTAGTTGCCGTTGGCGTGCCCCTGCGTGGTCGAGAGCCGGCCCTGGTAGGTGAAGGCCGTGCCGGCCGGGACGCCGGCGAGGGCGCCGGACACCATGCCTGCGGTGAGAATGAAGCCGACGATGCTGGTCGAGAGCCTTGTGGTCATCGTGATCTCCAGTGTCCGATTCGCGGTTCGCTCGGTTCGCCGCGGCGGCGGCGATGCGCGCCGTGTCGCGCCGCCCCGCCCGACCAACAACGCAAACTGCGCGACGGCTCCCTAACTCGGCCGGAGATGTAGCGCGGGCGACGGGTGGGCCGGCCCGAAACCGGTTCGGAGCCGCTTTGCGGCCGGGCAGGGAGGGGCCTATGATCGGACGCGCCCGCGAGACGAGAATCGACGGCTCTTGACGGGTTCACTTCATGGCCGGTCCGGACGACGCGACACTGTTGCTTGCCCGCCTCGGGGAGGGGGATTCCGCGGCGGCGGACGGCCTGCTCAGCCTGGTCTATGAGGAGCTGCGCGCGCTGGCGGGGAGCCTGTTTCGGGGGCAGCGGGCGGATCACACGCTGCAACCGACGGCGCTGGTGCACGAGGCGTTCATCCGGCTGATCGATCAGACGAGCGTGCGGTTCAATGACCGGCCGCATTTCTTTGCGGTGGCGGCGACGGCGATGCGGCAGATCCTGACGGATCATGCGCGGCGAACGGGTGCGCAGAAGCGCGGGGGCGAATGGCGCAAGGTCGATTTGAGTGAGGCGACGCCACAGTTCGCGGCGGAGGGGGTGGACGCGGTGGCGCTGCACGAGGCGCTGGTGATGCTGGCGGAGGCGGATGCGCGGCAGGCGCGGATCGTTGAGTTGCGATTCTTCGGCGGGCTGACGATGGAGGAAATCGCCGGGGTGCTGGGGGTGTCGAAGGCGACGGTGGAGCTGGACTGGCGTGCGGCGCGGGCGTGGCTGGCGATGCAACTGCGGGATCATTGAAGCGCTGAGGGTCTTGCGGCGTCATCGAGGGCCGTTTCGACGAGCAGGGTCATCGCCTGTGCCCATTCGGTGATCGTCGGCAGGTGCCATTTTCCATTGGCGAGATGAAGCATCGCGGCCGTGAGGACGGCGGCCAGGCGCGGCGCATCAGTGTGGTCAAAGCCGCGGCGGCGGAGTTCGAGCCCGAGGCGGCGGAGGTGCATGCGCGCGGCGGGCGTTCCGCTGCGGCCTTCGATGAGGGAGGCGAGGGCGTCGTCGAGGCGGCATGCGAGGCGAGCTTCGTGGTCGGCCGACCCGAGGCGCATGGGTGGCAGTTCGAGGCGGAGGAAGCGGAGGCATTCGCGGGCGACGGTACCGCGCGGCAGGAGCAGATAGCTCCGGCGGAGGCGCTCGGCCAGCTCCCAGTCGGTGGGCAGGCCGGTCAGTCCCGAGTCGGGCCGGAGAAAGAGCGGGTGCCGCGTGACAGTCATGGGTGTGGTCATCGCCTCGATTGCAGGGAATCGTTGTCGTCCAGGGGAAAGAACGCAAAGCGGGGCATTGGGCCGTAGCGGATTTCCTTTTTTTCATTCCGGTGGCCGGGGTGTTTTTGCGTTTGCTGGTGTGGCGGCCTGATATAATGGACTCGGGCAGTTCATCGGGCCGCCGGCGAGAGAACAATTCATGGAAGGCGTGCGACTGCGTCGGGCGATGGAGTTGTTCAAGCGCGCGTGTGCGCTGGACGCGGGCGGCCGGTCGGCGCTGCTCGACACGGAGTGCGCGAGCGACATGGAGCTGCGCGGGCGCGTCGAGGCGCTGCTGGCGGAGGACAGCCGCTCGATGAGTCTGCTCGATGCGCCGGGGGGCGGCGTGCCGCTGCTGGCGCGGCAGATCGCGTCGCTGCACTCATCCAGTGTGGGCGCGGCGGCCGGGGGCGTGGCGGCGGACCGCGCGCCGCTGCCGGTGCTCACCGGTGACTATCGCATCATCCGCGTCATCGGCGAAGGGGGGATGGGGAGGGTCTACGAGGCGGAGCAGGCGATCCCGCGGCGGCGGGTGGCGCTCAAGGCGATCCGGGAGGGGCTGACGTCGCCGCAACTCGTGCGGCGGTTCGAGCACGAAGCGCACATTCTGGGTCGGCTGCATCATCCGGGAATCGCGCAGATTTACGAGGCGGGGGCGGCGGACGCGGAGCATCCGCACCTGGCGTTCATTGCGATGGAGTACGTGGCGGGGGCGCCGCTGACGGAGCACGCGGACGCGGCGAAGCTGACGATCCGGGACCGGGTGGAGCTGGTGATCAAGGCGTGCGAGGCGGTGCATCATGCGCATCAGCGGGGGGTGATTCACCGCGACCTGAAGCCGACGAACATTCTCGTGGACGAGAACGGGCAGCCGAAGATCCTCGACTTCGGCGTGGCGCGGGCGATCGACGCGGCCGAGGCGGCGATGACGACGATGCACACGATGGCGGGGCAGCTCGTGGGCACGATCGCGTACATGAGCCCGGAGCAGGTGAGCGGCGATCCGGACGAGGTCGATCTGCGGTCGGACGTGTATGCGCTGGGGGTGGTTCTGTACCGGCTGTTGACGGGTCAACTGCCGTATGACCTGTCGCGGGGGACGATTCCGGAGATGGCGCGGATCATCCGGGAGAGCGCGCCGGCATCGCTGAGTGCGAGCAACCGTGCGTTGCGGGGAGACCTGGAGACGATCGCGGGCAAGGCGCTGGAGAAGGAGAAGGAGCGGCGGTATCAGTCGGCGGCGGAGCTGGCCGACGACCTGCGGAGCTGGCTGGCGGGCGCGCCGATCGCGGCGAAGCGCGATTCGGCGCTGTACGTGCTGCGCAAGAATATCCGGCGCTACCGGACGGCTGCCGTGGGTGCGGTCATCGTGCTCGTCATTTCGATCGGCGCGAGCGTGGCGCTGCTGGGGATGTATCGGGAGTCGCGGCGGCAGGCGGAGGTGGCGCGGGTGGCGCAAGTGCAGGCGCAGGAGGCGGAGTCGCTGCAGCGGCAGGAGGCACAGCGGGCGCGCGTGGAGGCCAGGCGGGCGACGGCGATCGCGGGGTTCCTGGAGCAGACGCTGCGCGCGGGCGATCCGAACGTGGCGCAGGGGCGCGAGCGGACGGTGCTCGACGCGCTGCAGGATGCGGCGGGGCGCGTCGACGCGGAACTGGCCGGCGATCCGCCGGTGCTGGCGAGCGTGCACCAGACGATCGGCGACACGTACATGGGGCTGGGGCGGTACGGGGAGGCGGAGACGCACTACGCGGCCGCGGCGCAGGTGTACGAGTCGCTGGGGGCGGAATACGCGGAGAAGCTGGCGCAGGTGCAGACGTTTCTGGCGGGGATGATGCAGGAACAGGGGCGGTACGCGGAGGCGGAGGCGCAGTTCCGCGAGACGCTGGAGGTGCATCGAGCGATGTACGGGGAGCGTCACTCGGCGATTGCGGCGGATCTGGCGGCGCTGGGGTCGGTGCGGAAGCTGCGCGGGGACCTGACGGGCGCGGAGGAGATGCTGCGCGAGGCACTCGATCTGCGGCGGGAGTTGATCGAGGAGACGGGAGATGAAAGGGGTTTGATCGCGACGCTCGGGCGGCTCGTGGGCGTGCTGACGTCGCAGGAGAGATGGGCGGAGGCAGAGCCGTATGCGCGGGAATCCTTCGAGCTTGCCTTGCGGAGGAACGGACCGCGGCATCCGAACGTACCGCTGGCGATGAACAACCTGGCGACGATCCTGGAGAAGAAGGGGGCGCCGGAGGAGGCGGAGCCGCTGTACCGCGAGTCGCTCGAACTGGTACGCGAGATCAATGGACCGGATCACGTGACGGTCTCAGTGGCTGAACTCAACCTCGCCAAGCTGCTGACGAACCGCGCCGAGTATGAGGAGGCGGAGGAGTTGTTCGTTGACTGCATACGTATCCGCCGCGCGGGATTCGGCGAGCGGCATCCGCAGCTCGCGGTGCCGCTGACGAACTACGGATACATGTTGATGCTGGCCGGGCGGGCGGAGGAAGGGGAGGGGCCGTTGCGCGAGTCGGTGGAGATTCTGCTGGAGGCGCGGGAGGTTGATCCGTCGCTGCTGCCGTCGGCGGAGAAGACGCTGGCGGCATGCCTGATCGAACTCGCACGATATGAGGAGGCGGAATCCCTGC
>CAZNDQ010000226.1:0-6670 GCA_964571825.1 uncultured Planctomycetales bacterium
CGGCGCCGAACTCTCGCGCCTCAAATCACAGCCCGCTACGAGTAAGCCTCCCCGCAGCACTGCGCCGCGCAAGAAAAAACCGCGCAATGGCGGCAAGAATTGAGCCGTCCCTGAGTTGGCGCGGTCATTCCGCGCGGTCGAGCCACGCCTCGGTCAGCGCCTCGACTTCGTCGCGCAGGGATTCGTATTCGCTCTGCGCGGCCACCGTGCGCTCGGGGTCTTTGTAGAAGTCCGGCTGGGCGAAGTGTGCGTGCAACTCGGCGATGCGTTGTTCCTTCTCGGCGATTAGTTGTTCGAGTTCCCCCGACGACAGCCATGCGTAAGGGTCTTCGTCCCCCGCGCCGCCATCTCCCTTTCGGTCGCGAGCATTTTTGCCGCGGCCCTTGGAGACCTTCTTCTGCGCCTTTTCCTCGGCCCGGCGCTGGCGCGCGCGTTCCTCGGCCAGGCGCGCGTCCTCCTCTGCTGCCGCGCGCGCGGCCAAATCCTGTCGCTCCTTATACCCCGTGTAGTTGCCGGCGAAGAACTCGCAGCTTCCGCGCTCCATGATGATCAACCGGTCGACGACGCGGTCGAGAAAAAAGCGGTCGTGGCTGACGACGAGAATGCTACCGTCGTACTCGATCAGCGCTTCCTCCAGCGCCTCGCGCCCCGGGATGTCGAGGTGGTTCGTCGGCTCGTCGAGGATGAGCACGCTCGGCCGCTGCCAGACGAGCTTGGCCAGTACGACGCGGCTTTGCTCGCCGCCCGAGAGCGGGCGGATCGGCTTGAAGACTTCATCGCCGACAAAAAGGAACCGCGCGAGAAAGCTGCGCACGGCCAACTCTTCGCCGCCGCGCCGCACGGGCATGATCTCGTCGATGATCGTGTTGTCGCGGTTGAGCGCGTTGTGCTCCTGATCGTAGTAGCCGACCGTGAGGTTCTCGAAGAGCCGCACCGTGCCCGAGTCGGGCCGGGTCTGGCCCATCAGCATCTTGAGCAGCGTCGATTTGCCGACGCCGTTGCCGCCGAGGATGCCGACGCACTCGCCGCGCGTCATCTCAAAGTCAAAGTCGCACAACAGCGTCACGGGGCCGTAAGATTTCGCGGCTTTTTCGCAGCGGATGATCATGTCGCCGCCGCGCGTGTCGGCGCGGAGGTTCAGCGCCAGCTTTTTCTTCGGTCCGTCGGGACGATCGAGCAGCTTGCCCTCGCGCTCCATGCGTTCGAGCCGCGTCCGCCGCCCCTTGGCGGTGCTGCCGCGCTTGGTGGCGATGATGCGGTCGATGAACCGCGTCTCCTTCGCAATGAACTCCTGCTGGTGCTCATAGGCGCGCTCGGCGCTGAGTCGCGCAATCTCCTTTGCCTGTGCGTAGCCGCTGTAGTTCGTGGTCCAGACGGACAGCCGCGCATTCTCCACCTCGATGATCTTCGTCACCGCGCGGTCGAGCAGGTAGCGGTCGTGCGAGATCATCACCACCGTGCCGCGATAGCCGGCGAGAAATCGCTCCAGCCAATCCGTCGCGGCGATGTCGAGGTGGTTGGTCGGCTCGTCGAGCAGCAGCAGGTCGGCTTCTTC
Organism: uncultured Planctomycetales bacterium; assembly: GCA_964571825.1. Taxonomy (GTDB): domain Bacteria; phylum Planctomycetota; class Phycisphaerae; order UBA1845; genus CAZNDQ01. Next base: position 1,556 of record CAZNDQ010000226.1, read on the forward strand.
GAGCAGCAGCTTCGCCAGCGCCGCGCGGCATTTCTGCCCGCCCGACAGCGATCCGATCGTCTGCTGATATTCGGTAGGCGAAAAGCCGAGTCCGCCGAGCATCTCCTCGACCCGCACGTGATAGTTGTAGCCGCCCTCCGCCTCGAACCGCGCGTGCAGCTTGTCATACTCGGCCATCAGTCCGTGCAGCGCGTCTCCCGCGTGGTGGTCGGCGATCCGCTGCGAGAGGTCGTGCAGCCGCTGCTCCATGGCCGCCATGTGCGCGAAGGCCCCGCCTACCTCGTCGGCAAGCGTCGCCGCCCCATCCAGCGCCGGCGACTGCGTCAGATACCCGACGCGCAGCCCTTTGGATCGCGTCACTTCCCCCATGTCCGGCTTCAGTTCGCCCGTCATCAGCCGGAAGATCGTCGTCTTGCCTGCGCCGTTGGCCCCAATGAGTCCGATCCGCTCTCCCGGGTTGAGCACAAGCGAAACATCGTCGAGCACCGTCCGCGGCCCGAACGTCTTGGTGACGCGCTGTAGCGTGATGAGTGCCATAATCTCGTCGGGAACTCCCGGTCCGCGGTGCCAACCGCGCGCCGGCTTCCCGCCCCGTCGTCGATCATAGCGGAGCTTGCCCCGGCCGGGCCATTGCCGGCGCGCGGCCCTCCTCTTGCGTCCGCCAACTGCCCTGCCGCCAACATTCATCAACTCTTAACCTGCAACTCATGAAAGGCCAATCACGCGTGGGTACGGTGGGGTCGCGCCGAGACGATCTCGGCGCACGGCACGCACGAATCGCTCCGCCAGAGCCGATCGATCGCGCCGCGTCCGACAGCAGGCCCGCCGCGGGCGGCAGGCCGGGGAAAGAAGCGCCGCCCCTCTCGGGTCGGATCATCGTGGTTCAGGAATCTCTCATGCCATTTGGTCATCGGGCCCTGCGGCGCCAACGTCTGCCCATGGCGGCGCCGTGGGCGGCCCGTCGGCCGAGGACCGCAAAGGGGGTGCCGCGCAGCGGGTCGTCTCGACCCGCCTGACCACGATATTCCTGCTGTCTCTGCCTCGGCCGGGCCCAGTCATACCCGATCGGATGCTCAACTCCCTGAACTTCCTGATCACGGACTGCCGCCCGGCCCCTCTTCTTGCGCGGCGTCGACTACAATTTTCTAATTGGGCCCGCTAGAAAACCGGGCAACGAGAGAAACAAGGATGCACAAACGGTTGTCCTGGGCGCTGGCGGGGATCTTGCTCGCGGGGTGCGCCTCGCCACCGTCCCCGCCGATTTCGGCCGGGCGAGACACCGTGCTGACGCCGCTGAGCGACGCCCGCCCTGCGCCAGCGGAGGAGTTTAACGCGGCGCACGACCAGGTGCGGGTCGTGGCGCTCTTTTCCCCTACTTGAGGCGGCTGCCTCCACGGTGCCCGTGCGGTACTGAAAAACATTGTCGAGTCCGACCAGGCGCACCGCGTACGAATAATGGTCATCTGGATGCCGATGGTCCCCGGCGACAACCGGCGTACAGCACGCACCGCGGCGCGGATGTTCCCCGATCGTGTAATTCAGTACTACGACCCCGGGAAGGCCGTCGGCCGCTCCTATTCGAGGGACGTATTTGCTGATTGCCTGCGCGAGGCGCTGGCGGTCGTCGATCACGACGACCCGATGGCTGACCATCTGCGCGATTGGGCGGCCGACCCCGCCTCCCGCCCTGTCTGGGATGCTGTCCTGTTCTACCCCGCTGCTGCGAACTGGGAAGACCGCCCGCCGTTGCCGACACACTGGATCAAGCAGGTCGGCTTCTATGGGGCCGAAGCGCGGCCGGGACCAACCGGGCGATTCTGGGTGAACTCATGCACCGACGGCGCCCGTGAATCAGACTGGCACGATGAGGTCCGCGCCGCGATGCAGGAGATGCTCTACGCATCACAGCGGGCGGACTTCTCTGCGGGATCGGTCACCCCGTGAACTGCGCGGCGAAAGTGGCGAAGTCGCTCAGGTCCACGCGGCCGTCGCCGGTAAGGTCGGTTGCGGAAAATTCCTCCGGCGAACAGAGGTCCGGCCGGACCGTCGAAGATCCGGTGAAGCACAATGAGAACGAGGCAAAGTCCGTCAGATTCACGCGGCAGTCGCCGTTGAAGTCGCCGAGCGGCCGGCCGTCGACACCAACTGCAAGCCCCAGCGGCGTCTCCGGACAGGCGTCCACCTCGTTGACGACGCCGTCGTTGTCGATGTCGGGGTCACATGCGTCGCCGATGCCGTCAAGGTCGAAGTCAGCCTGTCCGGGATTGGGTTCGTCCGGGCAGTTGTCGAAGACGTCGGGCACGCCGTCCTTGTCGAAGTCATCCGTCGGCATGCCGGAAAAGACGAGCACAACCGATGTGGCATTGTACACCGGGTCGAACGAGACGCCGTTCGGGATGTTCGTGCCGACGACGCTGGTAAACATCCCGACGCGATTGCCGGCCGTGAGAATGGTGAACGTGTCGCCGTCGTCCGGGACGAAGTTCCCCAGCAGTGTCACGTTCAGCGCGCCGTTCAGGTTCGCCGTCCCCGCGACCGCGAGCTGGTCATGCTGCGCCCCCGGCGACAGCCCTCCCAGTTCAATCCGCAGCGTTCCGCCCGCACCCTGCGTGTAGTTGCCCGCGATATTGGGGTTGGTGTTCGACGCAATACTCAGCAGCCCCGCCGACGCCCCCGGCTCGACCGTGGCACCGGCGTTGTTGACGTTTGCGGTGATCGTGCCCGCGCCGCGGAGGATGCCGCCGCCGAAAGTCGCCGCGGCCAGAAACAAGTCGCCGCCGGCCAGCTCTGTGACGCCGGCCGTCTGGCTGTATGTATTCCCGGGCAACACCACGATTCGTCCCGACTCTGCCCGAACGGTACCCGTGTTCGTGACGTTCGCATAGACGATGGAGTCGCTGTTCCCGGCCGACTTCACCAGAGTTCCCTCGTTGTTCAACGGGCCGTTGTGGAACCAGTTGCTGAAATTGAAGTCGGCCTGCAAATCGATGACGCCGTTTGGCCGGTTATTAAAGGTGCCGAACAGAAACTCGGCGCCGACGACTTCGGTCGTTCCGCTGTGCTCAAACACAACGCTGTGGTCCCCGCCGGCGGCGTTGGGACCGGAAACGGTCACGACTGCACCGGCGTCGATCGTTACCAGCGGCGTGGTCAATCGACCCCCCTCAAGGTCGAATGCGTTCGTGATGTGCAGGCTCCCCGGTCCGCTCAGTCCATGCCCGGAATTCATGATGCCAGAGAGGCGCAGCCGCGGCACAACCAGCGTGAAGCCGGTGTCGACGAAGTTGTTCGCCGCATGATCGAGATGAAACCAGCCATCGCCCGTGATCGCAGTGCCGGCGCGATAATTGGCCCACGACTGCTGCCGGAACTCTGCCCCGGCCGCGATGTAGATCGTGCCCTTCGAGTCGAATCGATTCGGATTCGCCAGCGCCCCGCCTTCCACCGAGATCAGTCCGTCGGCGTGATTGTTGACGAACCAACTGAACGCGTTCGCGATCGTCGCCGTGCCGCCCGTCGGCTCCTTGCGAATTGTGCCATGATTCTCAATCGGTTGTGTGTTCAGTCCGCTCTGTCCAAGCGTGGCGCCGCCCTCCAGTGTGAACTCGCCGCCCGGCAGCACGGTCAGCGGCTGGTTGAAGCATCCCATGCTCGCGCCCGAGACCGCCCGCGCCGTGCCCTCGACGTCGAGTTTGCCGAAGAACGGCGCGTTGCCGCTCGACTCCAGGTGCCCGCCCGGCAGGATGTGAATATAGACGCTTGGGTCGCCGCCCTCGTTGGTCAGCGTGCCGGCGATGCGTAGGATTCCGGTTCCTCCGAGGTTGCCGTCGATTGCCACCGTCAGGTCGTCGATCGTCACGTCGTTGTTGATCCGGATTCCCGGGTTTGTGCCCGATTGCTTGACGACGGCCCGCCCTTGAATCACCACGGCCGGATCCAGCTCGAAGAAGTTCCCCGCGATCCCCAGCTCCGCCCCCGGTTCGATCTGCCACATCCCGCCGATGATCCCCGCTCGCGTCAGCCGCAGCTCCCCCTCCTGCACCTGCACCAGGCCGGCATTATTCAGGATTACGGCCCATTCGCTGAGCCCGCCTGAATCCTTGACCAGCGCCCCGTTGTTCTCGAACAAACCGACGCCGAACCCGTTCTGCAGAATCGATGCGTCATTCGACACGGTGAACGTGGCCCCGTCTGCGTTCTCGAAGATCGCCGGACAGCAGCCGCCCGGGATCATGCCGATCGTCCAATCGCCCGCGCCGGTCCACAGCCCGATCCCCGCGTTCACCAGCCTGAAGTTGCCGAAGAAGCTGAGCGTTTTGGGATCATCCCCCTGAATGGTCAGTCCGCCGTTGCAGGTGACCGTCTCTCCCCCGTCGCCGCGCGTGATCTCCCCGCTGTTCCACACCAGCGGCCCGTCGAACGTCGCCCCCGCCTCGATCTGGAGTCCGCCGCTCACCGTAAACGTGCCATTCGATTGCGTCAGCGTGCCGGCCGCGCCGGTCAGCCCCGCCTGAATCGTGCAGTCACTGTCGACGAAGACATCGTCCGCCAGCGCCGGCAGCACAGGACACACCGGCGCTGGCGACGCCGGCACATCCCAGTTGTTACACTTGAAGTCCCCGCAGTCGCAGCAGTCATGCCATAGAATGCTGCCGCAACTCCCGTCGAAGTTTCGCACGGCCGCACGGCCGGCCCGCGCCGAAACACACACCAGAACGCACGCCGCCATCGCCGACCAGCCAAACGAGCGAACACGGAACATCTCAGCCGCTCCTTATTCCATCAGTAGCCATGCCGGCCGAGTCCGCCCCCCGCGGCACGAACTCGTCACCGGTCGTTCCCAGGTCAGAACTTGTAGCTGGAAAGGCGATTGCACCCATCGATAGGTTTGGCGCAGACTCGCCAGCCCGATGACAGGCGCCAAGCGGGGCCCGGGCGGGCCAAAAAAACAGGGAACAAGCGGCTATTCAGAAGGAACGTCGGCCCGATCGGCCGTGGCGGAAGTGCCGGCGCTAATGTTTGCGGACGGGGCCAGTTCATCGGCGCGACGGGACCACTCCGCCGCCTGCTCCGGCCTGCCCCACGCCTCATAGAGTAGCGCCAGTCGCCGCGCGA
>CAZNDQ010000227.1:0-3985 GCA_964571825.1 uncultured Planctomycetales bacterium
TTCACCGGGTACAACAACGTCGGCGCGCCGGCCCCGCAGACGATCCTTGCCTCGACCTACGACGCTCCGCAGCCATCCGTGCAGCCGGCCAACTACGGTGGTGGCTGGGGCTGGACCAACTCCGGGCTGCCTTTCGCCGGTACGACACCTTCTGCCGGCCTTCTCAGCGGCGCCGGTGACTCGCTGCCCCTGACCTGGTCGGGTGACAACAGCGCGGCGATCCCCGGAATCCAGTCCTTTGCCCGCATGGGGATCGGCCTGGGCGCGCACGCGGCCCCCTCTGAGGATCCTGTGCTCGGCGGACAGACGCTTGGCTTCGGCACCGATATCGCCAACGGCGTTGGCGGCGGCGACGGCTCCTGGTGGTTCCACACGATCCTGCTCGACACGACCGGCTGGGACAAACAGACGTACACCTTCAATCTCACCACGCTCGCTGGCAACGTCCTGCGCACCAACGACGCGGCGGGAACCCCGATTGATTACGCCCTGCCGTTGGGCGGCGGCTTCCGCGAGGCCGTCACGGGCGCGAGCCTGGTCGGCGGGACCTTCAGCTTTACGCTGATTCCCGAGCCGGCGTCCCTCGGCCTCGTCGCCCTCAGCGGCCTGGCCCTGATCCGGCGTCGCCGCTAGAGCGACCCGGCTGCGGCCCCCCGGCCGCAGGCTGCTTTCCTAAAGCGAATCCGCGGGAGCTGGCCCGACTCCGGCCGGCTCCCGCGTTTTTTTTACCCCTTTTTTCGCCCCCGACCGAAAATTCCACTTGCTTTGCCCACCCCGCCCGCGGTACGATGCACCCCGTCGTCGTCGAGGCGCGCTCACATCGGCCGCGCTCGGCGCCGCGTCGGGAAAGCCGGAGGCGGAAAAGCAACCCCCGCCTTTCCCAGCCAGTTCGTGAAATCTAGGTGCCCCGCACGGGCCGGAACTGCTCGTGCCGTGTAGTCGCGCGGACGAGTCGTTAGCTAAAGGAGTGGGAAATGCGGACGAATCGGATCATTGTTGCACTCGCCGGAATCGCTCTCTGTTCCGCCGGATTCCAGACGTCGCAAGCCGCGACAATCGGGGTCACGGCAAACGTGTCGCACCAGCCCTCGCCCGGTGGCGGCGCCGCGACCAAGGTCAACGGGAACGGACTCGTCATCAACAACTCGGTCAACCCCTTCGTGCGCTACCAGATTGCCGTGCGGGTGTCCGAGGGCGACAATCAGGGCCTATCGCAGGTTGTCTACGACGTGGTCAGCGCCGAGGCCAAGGCCAAGGGCTACTTCCTCGACACCATGCAGCGCGAAGCCTCCGGCTACAACAACTTCGGCGGCCCAACCACGCTTCAGCTCATCGCCGCCCCAACCTACGACCCGTCTCAGCCCTCGTTCGCTCCCGCCAACTACGGCGGCGGCTGGGGCTACACCAACTCCGGGCTGCCCCACGGCGGCAACAACGCCGTTAATCCCGGCACGATCCTCGGCGCCGGCGATTCGCTCCCGCTGACCTGGAGCGGCGATCAGGGTGCGGGCGTTGCCGGCAACCAGTCCTTCGCCCGAATGGGCATCGGCCAGGGCGCCTACATGGGCCTCCCGGAAGATCCGGTGGTCGCGGGCGTTACCCTTGGCTTCGGATATGACATTGCCAACGCGGCCGGCACCGGCGACGGGAGCTGGGTCATGCACTACGGCCTGCTCGACACGACCGGTTGGGACAAGCAGACCTACACCTTCGTCGTCACCACCACCGCCGGCAACGTGCTCAAGAACGGCGTCGACCTGACGCAGCCCCAGGGCGGTGGCTTCCGTGAGGCCGTCACCGGCAGCAACCTGCAGGGCACCACGTTCAGCTTTACGCTGGTCCCCGAGCCGGCAACCCTGAGCCTGCTCGCCCTCGGCGGTCTGGCGCTGATCCGTCGCCGCCGCTAACACCCCGCCCCCGGTGGGCGGCGTGAAAAAACGCAGAAACCACTCCCGGGAGCCGGTCCTTCTGGATCGGCTTCCGATTTTTTTGCGCCAAAAACGCGCCGGAGGCCCCTGGTTTTCCTTGAACTGCGGCGCGGCCGGAGCTACACTGCTGGTGCCGCAGCGGCGGGTCACGCTCATCGGCTGCGGGCATTGCTTGCTCAGGGGCATATCGGGACGGGAGAAGCAACCCCGCCTTTCCCACACGCGCGAAAACCACCCGCCGCCAACGAATTGCTCGCGCCTGTGAATGGTCGCACCGCACGGTGCACATTTGTCGAAGGAGAGGAAAAATGAAAACCCATCGTGCTTGTTGGGCGTTTGCTTTCCTTGCGCTTGCCGTATGCGCTGCGCTGCCGGTCAGCGCCGCCACCATCGGCATCGCCGCCAACGTCTCGCACCAGCCGACCCCCGGCGGCGGCAACGCCACCCGCGTCAACGGCAACGGCCTCGTCATCAACAACTCGCTCAATCCCTTCATCCAGCTTCAGATTGCGGTCACCACCTCACAAGGCGACCATCAGGGCGTCTCCCAGATCGTCTACGACGTCGTCAGCCCCGAAGCGAAGTCCAAAGGCTACTTCCTCGACGACCTCAACCTCGAAGGCAATACCGGTGCATACCGCGCCTGGTCCGGCTACAATAACTTCGGCGGCCCGGTAATGCCGCGGACAATCCTGGCGGCGACATATGTACCGGGGCTTGGAAGCGTAATCTCGAATGCTCCTGCTGGCGGGTGGGGGCAACAATGGGAAGGAGAACCAGACGAGCCTGCCACCGAAAGCCTTCTTTCTTCCTACGCCGGCGGCTGGGGCTGGACCAATTCCGGTCTGCCGCACTGGGGCCGCACGGCAGACAACCCCGGCTCCGTTCTCGGTGCCGGAGACTCGCTGCCGCTGACATGGTCGGGCGATCTCGACCCGAATCTCCCGGGAAGCCAGTCCTTCGCCCGCATCGGCATCGGCATCGGCGCCTACACGGCGCTGGCTGAGGATCCGGTCCTTGGCGGCCAGACCCTTGGCTTCGGCACCGACATTGCCAACGGCATCGGCGGCGGCGACGGCTCCTGGTGGTTCCACACGATCCTCATCGACACCACCGGCTGGGACAAGCAGGAGTACACGTTCAACCTGACCACGACGGCCGGCAACGTACTTCGCCCCGACGTGGACCTCAGCCAGCCGCTCGGCGGCGGCTTCCGCCAGTCCGTCCTCGGCAGCGACCTGCACGGCACGAGCATCAGCTTCACGCTGATCCCCGAGCCGGCCACCCTCGGCCTGCTCCTCCTCGGCGCGCTTGCACTCGTGCGCCGTCGCGCTTGATGTGAGGCACTGAATCTTGGAATCGCGCGGCCGGTCGCCGTTGCGACCGTTCATCGAAGGAGAGGAAAATGACAACGTCTCGTCTGGTGACCGCAACCGCGGTAATCGCGTGCATGCTTGCACTGCCTGCGCAGTTCGCCACTGCCGCCACCATCGGCATCGCCGCCAGCGTCTCGCACCAGCCGACCCCCGGCGGCGGCAACGCCACCCGCGTCAACGGCGACGGCCTCGTCATCGACAACTCGCTCAATCCCTTCATCCAGCTTCAGATTGCGGTCACCGCCTCACAAGGCGACCATCAGGGCGTCTCCCAGATCGTCTACGACGTCGTCAGCCCCGAGGCCAAAGCGAAGGGCTACTTCCTGAACGCAGTGAACCCCGTGAACAACACCGGCGCCTACCGCGCCTGGTCCGGCTTCAACAACTTCGGCGGCCCCCCAATGCCGCAAGACATCTCCGCGGCCACGTACGGGCCCGCAGACCCCTGCGGTCCTCCGCCGGGCAATTACGGCGGTGGCTGGGGCTGGACCAACTCGGGTTTGCCGCACTGGGGTCGAACCGCGGACAACCCCGGCTCCGTCCTCGGCGCCGGCGACTCGCTGCCGCTGACGTGGTCCGGCGATCTCGAGTCATTTCGCCCGGGCGTTCAATCCTTTGCCCGCACTGGCATCGGCATCGGCGCCTACACGGCGCTGGCTGAGGATCCGGTCCTTGGCGGCC
>CAZNDQ010000227.1:4085-6665 GCA_964571825.1 uncultured Planctomycetales bacterium
GCCGACCCCCGGCGGCGGCAACGCCACCCGCGTCAACGGCGACGGCCTCGTCATCAACAACTCGCTCAATCCCTTCGTCAGACTTGACCTTGCCATTACGACGTCCCTGGGTGACCACCAGGGGGTATCGCAGATTGTCTACGACGTCGTCAGCCCCGAAGCCAAAGCCAAGGGCTACTTCTTCGACGACATCGGGCTCGACGGCGTGGCCGGCGCCAATCGCACGTTTTCCGGTTTCAACAACGTTGGCGGTCCCCCAGCGCCTCAGAACATCTCCTCCCCGAACTACACGTCACCTGTCTTCTGTGTCGAGTTTCCCAATTACCACGGCGGCTGGGGCTGGACACTCGCCGGACTCCCGCACTTTGGCAACACCACCTCGAATCCGGGTTCCGTGCTGGGTGCGGGGGACTCGGCGCCGTTGACATGGAGCGGAGATCTGGAGGCTGCATCGCCCGGCATCCAGTCCTTCGCGCGAATCGGAATCGGTCAGGGGGCGTACACCGCGCCGTCCGAGGATCCCGTGCTCGGCGGCCAGACCCTTGGCTTCGGCACCGACATTGCCAACGGCATCGGCGGCGGCGACGGCTCCTGGTGGTTCCACTCGATCATGCTCGACACGACGGGCTGGGACAAGCAGACCTACACCTTCAACCTGACCACCACGGCCGGCAACGTACTTCGCCCGGAGGCGGACCTCTCCCAACCCCTTGGCGGCGGCTTCCGCCTCGCCGTGACGGGCAGCAACCTGCACGGTTCGTCGATCAGCTTCACCCTTGTCCCCGAGCCGGGCACACTCAGCCTACTCCTCCTCGGCGCGGCCGCGCTCGCCCGCCGGCAGAAGTAGGGGGGATATGAAGCGTCTACCAGCGCCACAATTTCGTGGCGCTTGTTCCAGCACCTGTTTACGCGCCAGTTTTCACTTTACTCCGGCCCCCCGCGGCGGTTAGGATAGAGAAAGGCCCCGCCGGCCGCCCCCGGCTCGCCAAATCCGGCCCTACCCGGCCGGACGGCGAAAAAAAAATGCGGAACCGCCAAAAAAGGCTTGTATTGGGGGGGCGACCCGGGTAAATTGGGCCGTGGAGTCAGGGAAAGCAATAGGTGGAGGAAAAGCACAACACCTCTCTTACGCTATTGCTCCCTTGGTGTGTTGACTGATTGAAGAGGAAACGCTGTACGGCCCCGGAGGGGGATCCACAGCGGCACGGGCTTTAGGAAAGGAGCAAGCTATGCGTTTGAGTCGGCTTTCAACCTACGCTCTGGCGATCGCCCTGGTGGGCGCCCTCGCGCAGATGTCGTCGGCCGCGACCATTGGTCTGGCCGCCAACGTTTCGTGGCAGCCTACATTCGGCGGCGGCAACGCCACCCGCCTGAACAGCGGCCCCGGCGGTTCGCTCAACATCGACAGCCTCGCCAATCCGTTCATCTACATCCAGATCGCCGTGACCACGTCGCAGGGCGACCATCAGGGCGTGTCCCAGGTCGTCTATGACATGGTCAGCCCCGAGGCCAAGGCCAAGGGCTACATCCTCGACGATGTTGGACTCGACGGCCTGACCGGTGCGAACCGCGCCTTGTCCGGCTACAACAACCACGGCGGGCCCTCTTCGGTACAGAACGTCTCGGCGGCGACGTATGCTGTAGCGCAGCCCTCGATACCCCCGGCAAACTACAGCGGTGGCTGGGGCTGGACCAACTCCGGCCTGCCGCACCAGGGTGTGGTGACCTCAAACCCGGGCTCGGTCCTCGGCGCTGGCGACTCGCTCCCCCTGACGTGGAGCGGTGATCAGGCGCCGACCATTGCCGGGGTTCAGTCCTTCGCCCGCGCCGGAATCGGCCTCGGCGCCTACACCGCACTCGGAGAGGATCCGTCGCTGAGCGGCCAGACGCTCGGCTTCGGCACCGACCTCGCCAACGGCGTGGGTGGCGGCGACGGCTCGTGGTGGTTCCACACCGTCATCATCGACACGACCGGCTGGGACAAGCAGACGTACACCTTCAACTTCACCACGACGGCCGGCAACGTGCTCCGCAGCGATGCTGACCTGAGCCAGCCGCTGGGCGGCGGTTTCCGCCAGGCGGTCATCGGTTCGGACCTGCATGGCGCGTCGGTCAGCTTCACCCTGATTCCTGAGCCGGGCACGCTCGGCCTGTTGCTCGCGGGCGGTCTGGCCCTCATCCGTCGTCGCCGCTAACTCGGCGACCGGCGATTGCCGGACAACCAAGTGCTGATCCTCGAGGGGTCGGTCGAAAGACCGGCCCCTTGTCTTTGCGCAAGATCCGAAGCCGCCTCCCAAACGCCCTCGAGCTGTCATGCTGAGCGAAGCGAAGCATCTCTAATCATCGGTGCGCCCAGCACGCCGACCCGTTGCCGTCATGCTGTGTGAAGTGAAGCATCTCTGATCATCGGTGCGCCAAGCACGCCATCACATCCCACATGCCACATCGAGCCGTCATTCTGAGCGCCAGCGAAGAATCTCGCTGACCACTTGCGCCAAGCACGCCGAGGCAAACGTAGGGCGGGTCATCGACCCGCCAATCTTGTTGTCATCCCTTGCGCAGCGAAGCATCTCTTCGTCC
>CAZNDQ010000228.1:0-6665 GCA_964571825.1 uncultured Planctomycetales bacterium
TTCCTTGCAGGATCCCCTGCGTGCCGATGTAGATCCAGCTCCCGGCCGTCATCTGCCCGTACATCGTCAGCCCCAGCGCATCCAGTCGCCGGAACTCTTCGCGCGTCGCCCAGCGCGGCACCAGCATCGCATTCGAGATCAGCACGCGCGGCGCCATCTCGTGCGTCCGCCCGACGCCCACCGCACGCCCCGACTGCACCAGCAGCGTCTCGTCGTTCTCCAGCGCCCGCAGCGCCGCCACGATCCGGTGATAGTCCGGCCAGCTCCGCGCCGCTTTGCCCGCCCCGCCGTAGACGATCAGCTCGGCCGGCTTCTCCGCCACCTCCGGGTCGAGGTTGTTCATCAGCATCCGCAGCGCCGCCTCCTGCAGCCAGCCCTTGCAGGAAAGCTCCCGCCCGCGCGGCGCGCGAACCACCGGCGGCGCCGCCCCCGTCTGCCGTGTCGTTGCCGTCGTCATCGTTGAATCACCTGTCGCGTCGTTCCACAACTGCACTCGACGCGTTTCACATGGTCGCGCTTATTGCGGTTTTTCCAGTTCCTTTGCCATCTGTTCCACTGCAACGAGAAACTGCCGCAGACCCTGTTCCACGCCCGGCGCCGCTGCGTCGTAGTGATCGAGCGTCAAGCGCATCTCGGGAACCAGTAACTCAGCCTGATAGTTGTGCCGAAAAAAGTGTCGAAAAGACCGCAGCCGTTCCAGATGCAGTCGTAGCGATTTGTCGAGTACCGCCGGCCGAACACCAGGAATGGCAAGAAACATACGCCTGATCAACTGTGCGTGCCGCTCCGCGGGGTCGAGCCTGTTCTCAAAGGTCGTGGCAATCCGCTTGAACGCACTCTCCCAGCCGGTATACAGCCCGTGCAGCAGGTACCCGATAAACGCCAGTTCAGCTTGACTGGGATTCCCGCTCAGGCAAACGCGTGCCTGCGCCAACTCGGCCGCGAACCGTTGCGTCGCCTGCAAGTCGGTTTGGATCTCCGTGCACAACACGCGCAGTTTTTCAGGATTGTCCATGAAGCAGCTCTCCGTAGCACTCGATGACCTGCCGAAACTCCGGCGGGTTGTCAACGTCGCGCACGTCGACACGAAAACTGGTGCACCGCTCCAACGCCATCCGCAGGTCGTCGCGGCGTTCGAAGTCCAGCCCCTCGACCGCGATGTCGATGTCCGAGCCGGGGTGAAACAGTTGCTTCACCAGCGACCCGTACAGCCACGCCTTGCGCACCCCCGGCGTCGCGCGGATCACCTCCACCATCCGCGGCAAATCCGCTCGCGCCCGCGCCTCCGCCTCGGCGTTGCGCCGCATCACCTCGGCCGATCACCGCCGCAGATTCTCCACGTATTCCGACACGTCCATATGATCCATTCTATCGTTTCCGCCGCCCCGCTGCCCGCTTCCGCTCGCCCGCGCCGCCGCGAGTTGACCGCGCCCGGTAGCTCGCTAGCATGAACCGCCCGAAGTCGCCGCACCGCCTGCCACGGCCCGCGGCACCGGACGGGGGTCGAAGCATGCACGTCGGCATCCGCCGCGAAGACAAGAACCAGTGGGAGGCCCGCGTGCCCCTCACGCCGCGGCACGTCCGCGAACTCCTCGCCCGCGGCGGCCTGTCCTTCACCATCCAGCCCTCGACCATCCGCGCCTTCAAGGACGACGAATACGCCGCCGCCGGCGCCCGCCTCGCCGAGGACCTCGGCGCCTGTGACCTCATCGTCGCCGTCAAGGAAATCCCCGCCGACCTGCTCATGCCCGACAAGAGCTACCTCTTCTTCTCGCACACGATCAAGGGCCAGCAGCACAACATGCCCATGCTCCGCCGCCTGCTGCAACTCGGCTGCCAGCTCTTCGACTACGAGCGCGTCGTCGACGACGCCGGCCGCCGCCTCATCTTCTTCGGCCGCCATGCCGGACTCGCCGGCATGATCGACACCCTCTGGACGCTCGGCCGCCGCCTCGATTGGGAGGGCCTCGCCTCGCCCTTCTCGCGCATCCAACCCGCGCATCATTACGGCAGCAGCGAGCGCGCCCGTCCCGACCTGGCCGCGCTGGCCCGCGACATCGCCGCCGGCGGCCTGCCCGAAGCGCTCGGCCCCGTCGTCTGCGGATTCGCCGGATACGGCAACGTTTCGCAGGGCGCCCAGCACATTTTCGACCAGCTCCCGCACCGCGAGATCGCGCCCGACGACCTGCCCGCGCTCCGCCCCGACCCGGCCGAGGCCCGCCGCACGCTCTACAAGGTCGTCTTCAAGGAAGAGCACATGGCCGAGCCGGCCGCGCCCGGCGCCCGCTTCGACCTACAGGACTACTACCAGCACCCCGACGCCTACCGCGGCCGCTTCGAGCCCTTCGTCGAGCACCTCACCCTGCTCGTCAACTGCATCTACTGGACGGCCAAGTACCCCCGCCTCGTCTCGCTGCCGCTGCTGAAAAAACTCTACGCCGCCGGCCGCCGACCGCGCCTCCGCGTCATCGGCGACATCAGTTGCGACATCAACGGCTCCATCGAGTGCACCGTCCGCGCCACCGACCCCGGCGCGCCCGTCTACGTCTACGACCCGGCCGAGGCGCGGACCATCGACGGCGTCGCCGGCCACGGACCCGTCGTCCTCGCCGTCGACACGCTCCCCTGCGAGCTGCCCATCGAGTCTTCCGAGGCCTTCGGCGACGCACTGGCACAGCTCTTGCCCGAGATGGCGCAGGCTGACCTGTCGGCCGACCTGGAGCGCTCCGGTCTGCCGCCGCCGCTCCGCCGCGCCGCCATCGTCTATCACGGCCGGCTGACCCCGGAGTACAAATACCTCGAACCGTTCGTCATGAGTTGAGTGTTGTTCCGCGGCGCCGGTTGCGCCGCGAACCATCGCATTGGATTCCGCAAGTTCGACCCGCCCCCGCGCGGGTCCCAACCACGAGAGTGCCGCCATGAAAAGCGTACTGGTTCTCGGAGCGGGCCTGGTCGCCGGCCCCCCCATCCGCTATCTCCTCGACCGTGCAAACGTTGCCGTCACCGTCGCCAACCGCCACCCCGAACAGGGTAAGGCGCAGATCGGCGGGCGCCCCAACGGCAAGGCCGTCGAGTGCGACGCCACCGACACCGCGCGCGTCTCCAAACTCGTCGCCGAGCACGACCTGACCATCAGCCTCCTCCCCGCGCCGCAGCACCCCGCCGTCGCCAAGCTCTGCCTGCAGCACGGCAAGCACATGGTCACCACTTCCTACGTCAGCCCCGCCATGGCCGAGTTGAATGAACCCGCCACGAAAGCCGGCCTGATGTTCCTCAATGAAATCGGCGTCGACCCCGGCATCGACCACATGTCCGCCATGCGCATCATCCACGGCGTCGCCCGCCGCGGCGGCAAGATCGTCTCCTTCCGCTCCTATTGCGGCGGCCTGCCCGCGCCCGACGCCAACACCAATCCCTGGGGCTACAAGTTCTCCTGGTCCCCGCGCGGTGTGCTCACCGCCGCCAAGAACGGCGCCCGCTACCTCAAGGACGGCACCGAGGTGAACATCCCCTCCGCCGACCTCTTCACCGACATGCACACGGTCAAGCTCGAGGGCCTCGGCGAGTTCGAGGCCTACCCCAACCGCGACTCGCTCAAATACACCGGCATCTACGGCCTCGAAGACGTCCGCACGATGTACCGCGGCACCTTCCGCAACAAGGGCTGGTGCGCCACGTGGAAGAAGATCGTCGACCTCGGCCTGCTCGACGAAACCCCGCGGCCCTGGCCCGCCGGCACTACCTACGCGCAATTCATGCAGTCCTTCCTCCAGGCCCCCGCGACCGGCAACCTCCGCGCCGACCTTGCCCGTCAGCTCAACCTCGACCCCAAGTCGCACGTCCTCGACTGGTGGGACTGGCTCGGCCTCCTCGGCAACGACCCGCTGCCCATGCGCGAAGCCTCGCCCCTCGACGTGATGTGCGCCCGCCTCCACCAAAAGTGCACCTACGCCCCCGGCGAGCGCGACATGATCGCCATGCACCACGAGTTCATCGCCGAATACCCCGGCAAGCCGGCCGAACGCATCACCTCCACCCTCATCGACTACGGCATTCCCGGCGGCGACTCCTCCATGTCGCGCACCGTCGGCCTCCCCGCCGCCATCGCCACCAAGCTCATCCTCGAAGGACACATGGAAGGCGAGGGCGTGCACGTCCCCGTCCGCCCCTACATCTACGAACCCGTGCTCAACGAACTCGAGGAACTCGGCATCCGCTTCACCGAGCGCACCACGCCCATGACCTGACCGCCTGCGCGCGACCGACCAACGCTTCGCGCCGCGGTGGCGCCCGCCACGTCCGCTTTTCCCGCCTCGCCGCCCACGCTACGATGCTTTCGTGATTCAAAGCGGCCCGCGGCCATGACCAAACTGCTCTATATCGGCGCGGGCGGCGCACTCGGCGCCGTCGCCCGCTATCTGCTCTCCGGCTGGACGCTGCGCCTCACCGGCGCCGGCTTCCCCTGGGGCACACTCGTCGTCAACGTCGTCGGCTGCGCGCTGATCGGCGTCCTCACCGCCGCTTTCAACGGCCGCTGGCTCGTCTCCGACGAAACCCGTGTCCTCGTCACCTTCGGCCTCCTCGGCGGTCTTACCACCTTCTCCACCTTCAGCTTTGAAACGATCACCTTCATTGCCGACAGGCAGTGGGCGCGCGCCGCGCTCAACGTCCTGCTGAGCAACGCCATCTGCCTCGCCGTCGCCTGGTTCGGCTACCGCGTCGGACAGAAGTACCTCGGAGTGTAAGCGATGACGATCCCCGAACAGGGCTGGCTGCTGCGCATCTTCATCGGCGAAAGCGACAAGTGGCAGGGCCGGCCGCTCTACGAGGCCATCGTGCTCAAAGCGCGCGAACTGCACCTGGCCGGCGCCACCGTCCTCCGTGGACCCATGGGCTTCGGCGCCAACAGCCGCCTCCACACCACCAAGCTCCTCCGCCTCTCCGAAGACCTCCCCATGGTCATCGAGATCGTCGACCGCCGCGAAAAAATCGACGAACTCCTCCCCCACCTCGACACCATGGTCCGCGAAGGCATGGTCACCCTCGAAGAAGTCCGCGTCATCAAATACCGCGCCGCCGACTGAGCACCCAAACATGCCGCCACACGCGACCCGATCCCCGCTCCTGATGCTCCTCCTCGTGGCGCCTTGCGCCGCGGCCGATCCGGTCGTGCCAACCGACGGTATGAAAATCGCCGCCGACACCACCCTCGCCCCGGGCGTATATTTGCTCGCTGAGGGACTCGAGATCGTCGCCGACGGCGTCATTCTCGACGGCAGCGACGCCGTGCTCATCTCTCGCGAGCAGAAAGGCGTCGGCCTGATCGCCGCCGGCCGCAAGGACATTACGATCCGCAACCTCACCGTCGAACGCTTCCATACCGGTATCCTGCTGCGCGACTGCGCTGCGCCGGTTATCACCGGCTGCCGCATCCGCGGCACGCACGAAATCCCCTCCGGCCCCGTCTGGCTCGACATCTGGGCCCCCCCCGACCGCGCCTACGGCGCTGCCATCCTCCTGCACAACGTCCGCGATGCCCGCATCGAAGCCAACGACCTTCAGCACCAGCAGAATGGACTCTCTCTCTACAACTGCTCGCGCTGCACCCTCACCGCCAACAACGCCTCCTTCAACAGCGGCTGGGGCATCCACCTCCACGCCTCCAGCGACAACATCCTCCGCGAAAACGTCGCCGACTGGTGCAACCGCATCTACACCTATCCTCAGGGCGGCTACTACGCCGGCGCCGACGCCGCCGGGCTGCTTATCGTCGTCAGCAGCTCCCGCAATGTCGTCGAGAAGAACAGCTTCCGCGGCGGCGGCGACGGCGTCTTCATCGCCGGCTACAGGCACCCCGACATCAACGCCCCCTGCAACGACAACGTCTTCCGCGAGAACGACTGCTCGCTCTCGCCCAACAACGCCTTCGAAGCCACCTTCTGCAGCGGAAACCGCTTCGAGAACAACGTCGCCGACAAGTCCAACTACGGCTTCTGGCTCGGCTACTCGACGAGCACGCACGTCAGCGAAAACAAAATCCGCGAAAACCGCGTCGCCGGCGTCGCCATCGAGCACGGCCGGTCCAACCGCATCAGCGGTAACGTCATCCGCCGCAACCGCACCGGCGTCGAACTCTGGACCGACGCCGACAACGACTTTGTCAAAGCGCTGCCCGAGGCTGCCCCGTCGGAAAAGGAATGGGTACTCGAAAACGTCTTCCAGCAAAACGATGTGGCCATCTCACTCCGCGCTGACAACGACGTCGCGCCCGACCTCTGCCGCGGCCATCAATTGCTCAACAACCGCCTGCTCGCCAACCGCGTCGGCCTGCGCGTCCGCCGCGCACGCGACCTCACCGTCCGTGGCACCGAGTTCCGCGCCCAGACCGGCCCGGACCTCGACGTGGAAGACGCCGGCAGCCTCGACACCACTGGGAATCTCTTCGAACCGGCCCCGGCGTCTCCCGCGCCTTCAACCCCGCCGACTCGCAGCAATACCGCGACCGAATAACCGCGCGCCATGGCGCTTCGCCCTCATGCCGTGCCCGCTCTGCTGTCATGCTGAGCGCAGCGAAGCATCTCGAATCACCGGCTCCCCCAGCACGCCAGTACATCCGACATCCCACATCGAGTTGTCATGCTGAGCGCAGCGAAGCATCTCGAATC
>CAZNDQ010000229.1:0-6651 GCA_964571825.1 uncultured Planctomycetales bacterium
CGGGCACCTTCATCATGGCCGCGGCGATCACCAACGGCGAGGTCCGCATCCGCAACTGCCGCCTCGAACACATGCTTGCCGTCGTCGACCACCTGCGCAGCGTGGGCGTAAACATCGAACGGGGCGACGGCGAGGCCGTCGTCTCCTCCGCCCGCCACCTCGATCCCATCTGCGTCACGACGCAGGCCTATCCCGGATTCCCCACCGACCTGCAGGCACAGCTCATTGCCCTGCTCTGCTGCGCCGAGGGCAACAGCATGGTGACGGAAAAAGTCTTCCCCGACCGCTTCCTCCACGTGGCTGAGCTGAACCGCATGGGCGCGCGCCTGCGCAAGGAGGGGCCGACGGTCATCATCGAAGGCGTGAAAAAGCTGATTGCGGCGCCGGTGATGGCGTCGGACCTGCGGGCCTCCGCGGCGCTGGTCCTCGCCGGCCTCATCGCCAAGGGCACCTCGCGCGTCACGCGCGTCTACCACATCGACCGTGGCTACGAGCGCATCGAGCGCAAGCTCATCGCGCTGGGCGCCAACATCAAGCGGACGACGGAGTAGGCGCCTGCGCCGCCAGGAAACCGGCCGCGACCCGGTCCGCCAGGAGCAGCCCGGCGCGCGTCAACCGGATCGCGCCGTCTGCCAACTCCAGCCACCCACGCGCGGCGTACTCGGCAATCGGCGCGGCGAAATGGGAGAGCGGATCGACGCCCATCTCCATGCGAAACGCACTCACATCGATCCCCTCGATCATCCGCAGCCCGAGCATGGCGCGCTCACCCAGTTGGTCCGGCGGCGACAACTGCTCTTCGTCGCAACGCGCCGTACTCCCCTGCTCGATCGCCCGCATCCAGGCGTCCATGTCCGGCAGGTTTCTCCACCTTTTTCCGTCGAGGTGGCCCGCCGCCGCCGGCCCGATGCCCACGTACTCCCGATAGCGCCAAGTATTGACGTTGTGGCGACAGCGCGCCCCCGGCCGGGCAAAGTTGCTGATCTCGTAGTGCTCGTACCCGGCAGCGCGGAGGATGTCGATCGCGGCCTCGAACATTTCCGCTTCCAGTTCCTCATCGCAGGGACGGATCAGCCCTGCGTCGCGTCGCCGCGTCAGCCCCGTCCCATGTTCGTAGGTCAGTGCGTAACACGACAGGTGGTCCGGCCCGAGTTCGATCGCCCGTCGGAGGTTTGCCGTCCAGTTCGCCAGCGACTGTCCGGGTATGCCAAAGATCAGGTCGAGGTTGATCTGCCCGATACCCCCCTCCCGAGCCAACCGCATGCCGTGCTCGATCTGCGAGATGCGATGCGTCCGCGTCAGAGTCGCCAGCTCGGCCGGGTCGAACGACTGCGCCCCCATCGACAGACGGGTCACGCCGCCCCGTGCCAGTGTGTCGACCCGTTCTGGCGTCAGCGTCTCCGGGTTGGCCTCGACCGTGACCTCAGGTTGTCCATCGGTGGGTGCTGATGGGCTGACCAGGTGACTGCTTACGGCGGAGAGCAGGCGGGCCAGTTCGGCCGGCGGCAGCTCCGTCGGCGTCCCGCCCCCGACGAATACCGTGTCCAGCCGGCGCCGCCTGACCTCGCCCCACCGCGCCAGCTCGACGAGGAGTGTGTCAACAAACCGGGCGAACGGCGGGGTCGCACGTTGCACCGTGTAGAAGTCGCAATAGGCGCACTTGCGCTCGCAGAACGGTACGTGAACGTAGAGTCCCAGAGGCTGCGGCATGGCCGTCCTGTTTGGCAGTGGCGGTTTTTTTGGCTTGCCGGACCCCCGGCCTGCGCTTACCATTATATGCTGCCATCCCGAGACTTAAGGGACTCGGTCCCGGTCGCGGAACCTGTCCGGTCGGCTCGGCCCGACACCTCAGAATGGGACGACACGGATGAATGTCAATCTGGTGATGTTTACGGAGCAGGGCAAGATGCGGAGCTTCCCCGTGCTGACCGAAGGGCTGGTGGTCGGCCGACAGGAGGAGTGCACCCTGCGCATCCCCGTGGCCGAGGTCTCCCGCCGGCATGCGGAGATCAGGCTCCGCGGGCGCGAGGTCGTCCTCCGCGATCTGGGCAGCGCCAACGGCACCTACGTTAACAATAAGCGCGTCACCGAGGCCAAACTCGGGGCGGGCGACCACGTCATCATCGGACCAGTCGTGTTCACCGTGCAGGTGGACGGCGAGCCTGCTCAGATTCGCGCCGTCCGCACCAAGCTGCAGCGCCGGCCGGGCGGTGAAATCCCGCCCGCGGCGGACACCGCCATCCCCACCGGCAAGGACGAGATCTTTCAGGAGGACTCCGATCCCATTAGCGCCCTGGAGGCGCTCACCTCCGAGGATTCGCGCACGGGGCTGTCCGAGTCGTTCTTCATGGACGACGTTGAGTAGCGTCCCCGCCGATATCGCCCCTGTACATCGGCCCGTGTCTCTTTCTGCACCCTGCAGCGATCGTTCGTGCCGGACTTGAATGGACGCGGGGCCGACTCAGCGGACTGAGCCGACCCCGCGAATTCAGCAATCCTCCGATCGAAACGGCTTCGGACTACTGGCAGCCTGAATCGGCCGCGTCGGTGTCGCCGTCGCAGTCGTTGTCGATGCCGTCGGCACAGTTGCCCTCAGCCGTCGACTCGGTCTCGCCCGGATTGGCGGCCGGCTCGGTGTCGTCGCAATCGATGTCAAGCTGCGCGCAGGCGACGTTGCCGTGTGTGCCGTCGCCATAGCTGTCACCATCCGCGTCGACGCACTCGAACTGGCAGGTCTCAGAGCAGCCGTCGCCGGAGTCCGTATTTCCGTCATCGCACTCCTCCCCGGGCTCCGGGATGTTGTTGCCGCATACCGGCGCGGGCACATCGCAGAATGGCGGCGACTGCGTCGGCGTGGTCCCAAACACGGTGGCGAACACGTTGAAGTCGATCAGTCCGACCACGCCATCAACATCCATGTCGGCACAGTTGCATTCCGGCCGCAGACCAAGGTCCGCAGCGAAACAGTCTGCAAAGAACGAAAAGTCAATCAGTGTAACGAGCGCATCGCCATCAAAATCGGCGCAGGGATACGGGCAAAGATCACAGGCGTCGATATCGCCGTCGTTGTCCGTGTCGCGCTCGCACTCGTCCGGCAGGCCGTTGGTGTCGCAATCCTCGGACGACAGCGACGCAATGTCGCACTCGTCAAGCGTCGAGTTCCCGTTGCAGTCGTTGGTGAGCTGCCCGACCTGGCAATCGGGCCCGCTGATGAATAGCTCATAGCTGCCTTCCTCGCCGCCAAATCCGGTGATGCGGATCAGGTAGGTCGTCCCGGAAGTCACATCCAGCGTGAGCTGCGACTGCCCGCCGCAGCGGTCGTCGTTGCATGCCACCTCGTTTCCCTCTGTACCCGGACAGGCGGAATGCAATGCCAGGACGGTGTCAAAGGATGAACCACACAGCGAAATCGTCGCACTGCCGTTGCTCGCCGGTGTGTAGCTGTACCACACGTCCGGCGCTTCGTCGGGTATGCCCACTCCACTCGCACACGAGGACTGCCCATCATTGTTCGCCCCTACTGTCGTGCCTGAATGCGTCAGCCCAGGGCAGATCGACAGTGCGTTGGCGCAATCATCCGCCGCGGCCGGCTCGGCGATCATCTCACACTCATCGGGGATTAGATTCGTGTTGCAGTCCGTGCTCAGCCCGCAGCCAGGGACATTGCACGCCCCGCCCTGGGCGTTACAGTCGATGTCGCACTCGTCGTCGATCAAGTTGTTGTTGCAGTCCATTGGTCCGCCTGCCCAAGCCGCTCGCGGAATAGCGGCAAGTCCGATAATACACAGCCCCAATGCCAACAACTGAAGCCCATTGCGTCGCATCTTTGAACCCTCCAATTGCGGTGTCGACGTTGGCGCAGGCCCATTTCGGGTAGGAATACGCGCGCGTCGTCACGCTGACTGGTGACCCTGGCGGTCGACTGGAATGGTCGCCTTTCCGCCTCCAATACGGCCGTTCCAGCTTATCACCTCGACCCTGCCCGAACAAGCTGAAAAGCTCGCCACTAGACGAATAACTCACAGGCTACGCCGTGCGGAATTGACACATCAGGGCTTGCTTGATCGTACAAGTGCCGACATCGCCTCTCTCACCTCACCGATCCGCCTCCAATGCGAGCCGTTCCAGAAGACCTTGGCGCATGCCACGCAGCGATAGAACTCGGTCGCCCACAATAGCGATTTCGCCGGAACGTCGGCTCCGACGGCCTCGCGCGAGCACGCCGCCAGTTCACCGCCGCAGACCGTGCAGCGTGCCTCGCGCGGCGCCAGCCGGAACCGCTCGACGACGAGCCGCAACTGCGCTCCCAGCCGCAGCCCGTGCGGCAGTTGAAACGCCTGTACGACACCGTCACGCAACAGCCGCCGCTCGAACATCCGACCATCCGAGGAAATAACGATCCGCTGCTCCGCTTCGGCCACACGCACCAACTCCGCGTCTTCTATTCCGGCGCTGTAGAACGCGTCGTATCCCAGCGCGCGCAGCCAACGTGCCAGCCCGCCGCACATCGCGTCGCAGGCAAAGCGCGGCACGGACTGCTCAGGTTGCGGGCCCATTGGGCTCCTGGAGAACGCCCGCCTCCCCCTTGAAACGGGTCTTGGGTGTGCGCGCCTCCCGCTCGCGCTGCGCGGTGCGGATCACCTCGACGGCCGCGTCGATGTCATCCGTCAGATAGAAGAGGTCCAAATCACCGGGGCTGATCATTGCGTTGTGCTCCAGCAGCGTCTCGCGCATCCACGAGATCAGCGGCGACCAGTATGCCGTGCCAATCAGCACCACGGGCATCGACTCGATCTTGTTCGTCTGCACGAGCGTCATCGCCTCGAAGAACTCGTCGAGCGTGCCGAATCCGCCCGGGAAGCAGACGTAGCCCAGCGCGTACTTGACGAACATCACCTTCCGCGCGAAGAAGTAGTGGAACTCGAGCTTGACGTTCTGGAAGGGATTGGCCGCCTGCTCGTGCGGCAGAGTGATGTTCAGGCCGACGCTCGTCCCGCCCGCCTCGAGCGCGCCGCGGTTCGCTGCCTCCATGATCCCCGGTCCTCCTCCGGTAATCACGGCCAGGCCGGCCCGCGCCAGCGACTCGCCCAGCCGCCGCGCCGTCGCATACATCGCATCATCCGGCGACGTTCGCGCCGAACCGAAGATGCTCACGGCCGGGCCGACGCGCGACATGACCTCGAAACCCTCGACAAACTCAGCCATGATGCGGAAGACGCGCCACGTCTCCTGCGCCGCCTCTTCGATCGACAGTTCGTGATGCTGCACGTCCATTCTCCGCTTGACGTCGTACGCCGTTCAGTGCATGACCTATGGTAGCCCTGCACGCGCCGTGCCGAAAGCGCCGCCGGTCGGTCGATCTCCGCTGTGCGCCCGAGCAGGCGGCCGCTACGATGTCCGCCATGCCCGTGGAAACTCATCGACTGCACCGCGACACCCGCGGCCAGACGGAGGTCCTCGACCTGACGCCCGACGTGGTCCGCGCCGTCGGCGCCGGCCGCATCCGCAACGGCACCCTCACCGTGTTCGTCGTCGGCTCCACGGCCGGCATTACGACCACCGAGTTCGAGCCTGGCCTGGTCACGCGCGATCTGAAAGCCGCGTTCGAGAAGATCGCCCCCGAAGGCGCCACCTATCTGCACGAGCAGACCTGGCAAGACGACAACGGCCATTCACACGTGCGGGCGTCGCTGCTCGGACCCGCGCTGTCCATCCCGCTCATCGATCGCGCACCCGCCCTCGGCACGTGGCAGCAGATCGTCCTCATCGACTTTGATACGCGCCCGCGGCGGCGCGAGATCATCGTGCAGGTCATCGGCGAGTGACATGGAGCGGCCGTTGCCCCGGCCGTCGGAGCCAAGTATATCCTTGCCGCGGCCCTCGAACACAGGCCGTGCGACGCGACATGGTGCAAACGCGAATCCTCTTTGGCAGCCTGATGATCGCCGTACTGCTTGGCGTGGCCTGGCTCGACGCGCGCCTGGCGCGCAGCGTTGACCTTTCGCGCGGCGCGGTCGGCCTCGTCGAATGGATGCAGCGCGGCGGGCCGACTGCCCTAGTCGCGGCGCTGTTGGCGCTCGCCGCTTGCCGCGAATTGCACGCCTTGCTGCGCCTGCGCGGCGTTCATCCCCCGCGGATCCCCTGCTACATCGGTACGGTTGCGCTCGCGCTCATCCCCTGGATCGTCGTCTGCCGATCGGCCAGCCTGTCGCAGGCATTCCAGTGGGACAGTTTCTGGACCCTCGGTGCGCTTGGCGCGTGTTTCGCGGCCTCGACCGTTGCCCTGCTGGCCAGGCGCGAAACGACCACCAGCTTGGCAGACCTGGGCGGTGCGTTGCTCATTGTCATCTACGTCGGTCTTCTGACATCGTTTCTGGTTCGGATTCGCGTCTTCATGCAAGGTGCCACCGGGGTCTGGGTGCTGGTTGCCATTGTGCTCGTCGTGAAGTGCACGGATATCGGCGCGTACTTCACTGGACTCCTGCTCGGTCGTCACAAGATGATCCCTTGGATCAGCCCGAAAAAGACGTGGGAGGGCGCAGCCGGTGGATTGACTGCCGGTATTGCCGTTGCCGTCGGAGCGTGGCTTGCACTACCGGCCATGCAGAATGTGCTCGGTCCGGTTCAATTGCTGGGCCTACCATGGGTGGT
>CAZNDQ010000230.1:0-6605 GCA_964571825.1 uncultured Planctomycetales bacterium
GCGGCGCGACGACGATTCAGGGCGGCGCAGTGCTCGAGTGGGAGCAGGCGCCGGTGGACCTGGAGGATTTAGACGGCTGGGGCGTCGGCTGGGACGGCTACGGTACGTTCAACACCGTGACGATCAGCGCGACGGCGCAGAATCCGGTGACGCTGCGCATCTCCACGCTCGACCCGAATACCGGGCTGTCCGGCGAGGCGGCGGGCTTCGACCCGATGCAGTCGAAATCGTGGCTCATGATCGGAGCCGGCAGCGTCAGCGGCTTCGACCCGGCCGCGTTCGTCATCGACGCATCGGGGTTCGTCAACGCACACAACGGCACGTTCGCGGTGAGTCTGGCCGATGGCGAGGCCATCCGGCTGGACTACACGCCATCGGAAGCGGGCACGGGCGACTGCGACGGCAACGGGAGCATCAACCTGATCGACTTCAGCACGTTTTCATCGTGCTTCAGCGGTCCCGGAGTGGCGGCCGACCCGGGCTGCGGCTGTGCGGACATGGACGGCGACGGGGACGTCGATCTGGCGGACTTCTCGTCGTTCTCCACCGCCATTACCGGCTAGGCCGGGCTCCGCGCACGCGGCGGGCGGCGCGTGCGCGATTCGCAGGCGAGTACCGAACGATCGACGGGCGCGCGCTTCGCACAGAGGCGGCGCCCTTTTTCATTCACGCGGGGCCTGGTCGCGGCGTGCTTACTCGACGTCTTTGGACATGATCTCGCGAATGCGGCCGAGGATGCGCATGAACTCGCGACGGTCGTGGGGGTCGAGGCCGGCGAGGATCTTCACCGTGTTGGAGAGGCGGGCGTCGCGGTATTGCTGGCGGGCGCGGCGGCCGTCGTCGGTGGCGGAAACGTCGATGCGGCGCTTGTCGTGGGTGTTGATACGGCAGGTGATAAGCGGCTTGCTGGTCTTCGATTCGAGGGCGCGAATGACGCGGGACATCTGGGCGGGCAGGACGCGGATGCGTTTCTGGAGTTCGCCGATGGTGAGCGAGCCCTCCTTGCAGAGAAAGTCGAGGGTGAGGAACTCTGATTCGGAGAGGTCAATCCCGGCGCCTTTTCGCTTGCGCGGGGCGTTGCGGGCGAGCATGCCGAGCTTGGTGAGTTCGAGGATTTCTTCGGACATCTGTTCGAGGTCGGCGGCGGTGGGTTCGGGGCTCACGAGAGTCTGACTACCTCGCTGGAATCGCCTGGGAGTTCTCCGACGAGCGGTCAACGCTCTGCGGCACCCCGCTACGGCGCACAATACACGAATCGGCAATCCTAAAACAACGGGCAATAATTCACAAGTGTTGCCGTTTCTGCCGCTCGCAGCGCCGCCGGTAAGTGGCTACCACGACGGAGGTTGAGTGTCAACGCCATCAGGTTGAACCCAGGTTCTTCGTCGGCAGTTGCGGCATCCATGGAGGGCACCTTTATGCTATTCGGCGCCCTTGCGGTCTTTCGGCAGGTTCATCGTATCGAGCACCCTGTTCGTGATCGGTCCATGGCGAACTCTGGCGCGGCAGGCAGCGTGAAGGCCGCGCAACACAGCGGAGACCTCGAATGACTCTGCGGCGGTAAGCGCGCGGCGGCCGTAGCGGGTGGCATAAAAAAGGTCGACGAGCCGCGCGGCGGGGGCCAGGTCGGGCCGGGCCGAAGCGATGCGCGAAACGTGTTCGCGCGGGGTGAGACCGGGGGGGCGCGGATGACCGGCGGCGGCGAGGAGTTGCTCCAGCCGGTCGTAAAAAGTCCGCGGGCCGCGCCTGCGCGCCGCACGGCCGGCCAGGATTTTCGCAACGCGGCCAGCGGCGCGGCGCACAATCCAGGCGAGGATGATCAGCACCTGCACGAGCAGGAGCCAGTACAGCGCGCGTTCGCCACGGTTGAGGTTGGGCGGCCCGGTGAACAGCCGGCGCACAAACCAGGCAACCCGCGAGACCAGGGCGCTGGGGGCATGCGGCGGTTCGCTCCAGCCGCGCCGGAGCTTCTCAAGAAGCCCGCTCCTCTGGGAAGAGTCAAAGGAGACGACCACGTTGATCCACTGGTAGCGGAAATAGTCGAGGTAGTCGGCGAGCGTGCGCCATAGCCCGGTCTGGACGACAATCTCGCCCGCAACAGGCGTGGGATCAAAGACCATCCAATCGCGGCCGGGAATCCAGGCCTCGACCCAGGCGTGCGCGTCGAGCTGACGGACGACATAACACTCGGCGACGGGGTTGAAGTCCTGCGGCACATAGCCGGATGCAAAGCGCGCCGGGATCCCGAGTGTCTGCGCGAGCACGGCCATCGCCGTCGCGTAAACCTCGCAGTGGCCGGTGCGGGATTCAGTGAGGAAGTGTTCAACGGGTTCGGAACCTTCGGGTCGCTCGACGCGCTCCAGCGAATAGACGAACGGCGGCGCGCGAAGATACTCGACAATGGCGCGAAGGGTGACGATGCGCCCGTCGGCGTCTTCAAGCGGCGGTCGGCCGACGTTGTCCCAGATTTCCAGCGCGATGTCGCGGACGCGCTGGCTGACCGGGATGTTCTCCGGCTCGGGCGCGCGAAGCTCGTTGAGCGCTCCGCGTTCTGCGGCGAGGAAGGCGATGAGATCAGGAGTCATGTTGGGGGCGACCAGAGCCGAGTAGCTGGCGCCGCCGCCGCGGCGCGGCCAGCGCGCAATGAGAGATTGATCGCGCGGATCGCGGAGCAACTCCTCAACGTCCGTTGCAGAAACCGCGACTGCGGGGTACGGCAAGAAAAGGGTGTTGCTGCGCGTCGATTCCAGGGATACGTCGAGACGGATGTGACGCGATTCGTCGACGGCGAAGCCCGCACCGAGAAGAGGCGCCCATTCGTTCGCGCGGATGCCGACGCGGACGGCCTGGGGCGCCGGAAGGGACGGCGAAATCCACGAATAAACCGGGCCGCGGCGGGCGCGCCGGCCGCGCTCCGACATCACATAGCGCTCGCGCGCCAGGCCACGAAGATAAGGCCGCCAGACGTCGAGCGTCAGAACGCTCTCGCCGTGTGTGGCCCAGACGCGCATGACAATCTCATTGTTCTCGATAATCGAAGCGTCCGTATTGAGGTCGGCGCTGCGATCGAACCCGGTAAAGCGCGTCGCGGCGGGAGCGAGCCAGCGCGGCGCAGCACGGGCGGCTGCCCGCGGCACGATAACAAAGAACGAGATGCCGCCGGCGAGCGCGAGCAGCGCGATCAGCGCGGAGGCGGCGCGCAGCGGCGGCGGCCGGTGTGTCCCACTCGCGGCGTCGAGGAGGATCGCGGGGCCGGCCTGCCCGGCGGCGCGGGCCGCGTCACGCTCTCGCGCCATCAGCAACTGGATGCCGGTGTAGGGCCCGACGAGGAAGAACCCGAGGAGGGCCAGCGGGAAAACCAGTTCGGCGCTGAGGATGGCGGCAATGACGAGCAGGGCCAGGGCAATGCAAACGAGCAGGACCAGGTCGCGCGTGCGGCGCGGCTCGAAGAGTTTGATGGCCGCCAGCAGAAGCATGTAGTGGGCAATCGAAACAACGCCGCTGGTTTCGGCGACGATCCACTCGTAGAGAAACCAGGCGGTCGCAGCGAAAAGCAGCAAGCGCAGGAGCAGACGAATGCGGCGGGAGGCAGAAGGGCCGACCGGCCGAATGCGACCAAGAGGGATGGCGAAAACAAGGAGCACGCCGTAAACCCAGGATGCGGAAGTGAGCACAACCGGGATTCCGCCGAACAGCAGCAGAGAGCAGACAAGCCACTCGATGCGGCGGGCGGAAGTCATCGGCTTACTCCTCCGGCGGCGGCAAACACCTGGCGTGGAGGGGCGGACACCCGCGAGACATCCAGCAGCCGGCTGAATTGCGGTGACTCGGCAGCCAGCAGGAGGGGGTCCATGCCGATCGCTCGAAGCTCCCGCACGAGGGAGACGATCTGCGGCGATTCCACAGCGGCGCAGACGACGCACCGGCCGGGCAGCGAGGTTCGCTGGAGCAGGAGCGGCACCCACTGCGTAAGCGGCGGCCTCGGCTCGCCGCGCAGATCGGCGAGTTCGCGCAGGACGCGGTCGAGTTGCTCGCGCCCGACAAGCGGCGGCACGGTGAGGATCGGATCTCCCAAGCCAAGCAGTGCGATGTGAATCCCGCCCTCGAGGGCCTGGCAGACCAGCGAGGCGGCAGCGCTAACGGCGAGTTCGCGGCGCTCGGCGGCGAGCGGGGAGTCATCGGCGAGGCTATGGTCGACGATGACGAGGCAGTGGGCGGAAACGTAGGGGAGCATTTCGCGGACGACGAGGCGTCCGGTGCGGAGCGAGCGTCGCCAGTGAATCCAGCGGGGATTGTCGCCCTCGCGGAAGTCGCGCAGCCCGAAGAAGTCATCCAGTCCGAATCCCCGACGGGGCCGGCGCAGGCCAACGGACTGGCGCGCGTCGCTCAGGCCGACCAGGTCCGCGCGGAGGGGGAGCAGCGCCGGCAGGACGTTGAGCACGTCGGGAGCCTGGAGCACGGCGCGGCTCTGGACAAGACCAAACGGGAAGCGTGAGTAGACCGCAAGCGGACCGAGAGCGCGCCGACCGCGCTGGGCGGCAACGACACGCAGGACGACCTCGACGGTCTGCCCGGGTGGGATGTACTCGACGAAGGCGTGGGCAAGGGAGGGTGTCTTGTCGGCCGGTGCTTCACCGACCCAGATGCCGCGCGCGGTCAGCCAGCGACTCTTGTTGCGGATGCGATAGGCGAGGGTCATTTCGGTGCCGCAGACGACGCTTCGCGGGAAGCGTCGGGCAACGGAAAGGCTGCCGATCGCGGCGCTGCTCATCATGCCGCCGGCGGCGACGAGCCCGAGGAACATGCCAATGATCATCAGCAAAAGGTTGGATTCGCCGACGAGGCCTCCGTACAAGAGCATCACCATAAAGGCGCCCGCACCGAGGCCGTAATTCGTGGGGTGGGTGCTGTGCCAGGCGCGCCGCGCCGGCACATCGTGAAAGGCGCTGGGCGCCGGCGCCGCGAGAGGCGGTTTCCCGTTGCCGTTTTTTTGCGCGGCGCACATCGGACGATTCCTATCGAGGCACCGGTGTGGCGTCGACAATGCTCTGGATGATGCGTTCGTTGTCGTCGCCGTGTCCGTGCTGGAGAAGCGAGCGGCCGACGACGCGATGGGCGCAGACGGGAACGACGAGGGACTTGATGTCGTCGGGGACGACGTAGTCGCGCGCGGCCAGCAGCGCGCCGGCCTGCGCGGCGCGGACAAGGGCGATCGTGCCGCGCGGCGAGACGCCGACGCGGAGAAGTTCGTGCGCGCGGGTGGCCTCGACGATCTCCAGGATGTAGTCGACGAGGTCGTCGTCGAGTCGAACCGAGCCGACGAGGTTCTGTAGCGCGACGACCTCAGCGCGGTTCATCACCGGCGAAAGAGTATTGAGCAATTCGTAGGACGGCTCGGTGCGAATGATCTGGCGCTCGTAGTCGCGCGAGGGGTAGCCGATGCGCAGGCGCAGGGCAAAGCGGTCAAGCTGGTTCTCGGGCAGGAGGTAGGTGCCCTCAAACTCGAAGGGGTTTTGGGTGGCGATGACGAGAAAGGGCGGCTCGAGGAGAAAGGTGGAGCCGTCGACGGTGACCTGCGACTCGTTCATCGCTTCGAGGAGGGCGCTCTGGGTGCGGGGGGTGGCGCGATTGATTTCGTCGGCCAGGACGATGTGGGCGAAGATGGGGCCGCGCTTGAACTCGAACTCGCGGGTGGCCTCGTTGAACATGCTGACGCCGAGGATGTCCGAGGGGAGCAGGTCGGGCGTTAGTTGGACGCGGGAGAATTCACAGTCGATGCTGCGGGCGATGGCACGGGCGAGAATGGTCTTGCCGACGCCGGGCACGTCTTCAATCAGTACGTGGCCCTTACCGAGTAGCCCGATGAGAAGCTGGGCGACAGCGTCGGGCTTGCCGAAAAAAACCTGCTCGACATTGCGGCGGAGCCGGTCGAGCTTGTCAATCAGGGGTTGCACGTCGGTAGTGAGTCCGGCAAACATCAGGCGTCCCCGCGCGGGCTGGAACGGACCATCGCTCCAGCGACTATTATATGAGACGCACGGGACAAACCCAACGAGAAATCACGGCGAGGAGCGCGGCCGGGGATCGGCCGTGAGCGGATGAACGCAGGCCAATCGAGTAGGGATCGTTTTCGTCGATTCCGCGCGACGCGGGAGTCGCCGGAAAGCCTCGGGCAGGATGACGCCGCGGCGCCGGCGCCGGTGCGCGTCACGAACCGCTGGGACCCGATCCGGGAGTATGCGCGGTGGCTGCGGCCGCAGCGGGGCGAAATCATCATTGTGTTCGTCATCGCGGCGGCGGCGGCGCTGGTGGGGCTGGTGCCGCCGTACGCGAGCAAGCTGATCATCGATCACGTGTTGACGCCCGGCGGACTGGCGGACGCGGAGCGGTGGCGCTGGCTGCATCTTGCGGGGGGCGCGGTGCTACTTCTGCTGCTGGTGCAGCAGGGCATCGAGTGGGTGCGGCAGTATCGCCTGGCGGTGCTGAACGTGCGCGTGTTGCAGCGGCTGCGGCTGAAGCTGTATCGGCACCTGCTGCGGCTGCCGCTGCAGCGGCTCTATCAGATACGCACTGGCGGCGTAGTGACGCACCTGAGCAACGACGTG
>CAZNDQ010000231.1:0-6573 GCA_964571825.1 uncultured Planctomycetales bacterium
CGGAGCGGCGCTTCAAGGAAGTGCAGGAGGCGTACGACTGCCTGTCGGACCGGCAGAAGCGGTCGCAGTACGACGCGTTCGGCCATGCGGGCGTCGACGCGGGGGGCGGCGGCGGGCCCGGGTTCGATTTCAACGTACAGGGGGGGCGCGGCGTTTCGGTGGACGATCTGCGCGACCTGTTCGAGAACTTCGGCGGCCGCGGGACCGTCGGCAGCATCTTTGAGGAGATGATCGGCGGGCGCGGCGGTGGTTCGCGTTTTCGCGTGCGATCCCGCCCGCAGCGCGGCGAAGACGTTGATTACCCGATCAACCTCTCCTTCGAACAGGCGATCTCGGGGACGTCGCTGGAGATTGACCTGACTCTGCCGGACGCGGGGCCGCGGCAGACGCTGAGCGTGCGCATTCCGCCGGGCGTGCGCGACGGACAGCGGATTCGCGTGCCGGGCAAGGGGCAGCCCGGCGCCGGCGGCGGCGCGGCCGGCGATCTGTACATCGTCTGTCAGGTGCGCCCGCACCGCTATTTCCGGCGCGAGGGCGACGACATCTTGCTCGACGTGCCGATCACCATCGCCGAAGCTGCGCTCGGCGCGCGGATCGACATCCCGACGCTGGAGGGGCGCACCTCGCTGACCATTCCGCCCGGGACGTCGAGTGGGCAGAAGCTGCGGCTGCGCGAGCGCGGCGTGCCCAGGGTGCGCGAGGGCACGCGCGGCGACATGTACGTGGTGGTCAAGATCGTCGCGCCGCGCACGCTGAGCAGCGAGCAGCGCCGGCTGATCGAGCCGCTGCGTGACGGCCCGCACGCGGTCGAGAACCCGCGCACCGGGCTGGGCTGGTGACGCATGTACACGCTCGGCGCCATGGCCGCGGCGGTCGAGGGCGCCCGCGCTGGCGCGCTGCTCCACTGGCTGCTCTGGCTCCTCATCCTGGTCGTCGTCGCGGTGTGTTCGCTGATTGCGCTGCGGCGGTTCGCGCGGGGGCTGCGGCGCTGGCTGCTGCCGACGCGGAACCGGCCGAGCGAGTACGTCGACGCGTGGAAGCTGTACAAGCTGCCACCGGACGCGGACGCGGCACCTCCGGCCGAGGGGCCGCCGCAGGCGGGCGAATGATCGAGGCCCTCCTCCGCCCGACGCCGGATCGTTTCGGATCGACTGTCGCTCAGTGTACTTCGAGGACCGAGTTCAAATCGCCGTAGGGGTTGGACTCGACGGCAGGGTTGTGCGGGTCGTTGACCCAGCGGCCGTCGATGACGAGGCGATAGCGGTAGCGGCCGGGGTGGAGCTTGAGCTTGGTCTGGAAGACGTCGCGCCGGCCGTTGGCCATCATCGGCGTGACGCCGGGGTTCCAGCCGTTGAAGTCCCCGGCGAGCTGCACGGCCCGCGCGCCGGGAATGCAGGCGGTGAAGATCACGCCGTCCTCGCGGCACTGCGGGCCGTAGATTTCCTCGATCTTCTGCCGCGTCACCTCGTGCGTCAGGCGCTCGACGCGCGGCGCGGTCTGCTTCTCGCGCCCGATCAGCGTCTCCGAGGTCGCCAGCAGTCGGGCGGCGTTCTCCGCCAGCGCGTCCGCCTGCCGGATCAGGTCGGCCGAGGGCCCGTTGGGAATGCGCGCGGCGACGAGCGCGCTCTCGCGCGCGGCCGTTTCCATCTCCACCAGCGGCCGCTCGCTCTCGGGCGCGGATTCCTGCGCGATCAGTTCGTGCGCCAGGTTGGCAAAGTCGCGGCTGCCCATGCTCGCCGGGTCGTACTCGGTGATCGGCTGTCCGTAGCTCGCGCCCTCGCGCAGCTTGGTGTTGACGTTAATGAACGTCTTGAAGAGGCGGCTGTCGAACTTGCGCCGCATCTCGGCGAGGATCTCGCGCGCCAGTTTCGTCCGCACGTCGTAGAGGTTCGCCAGAACCGTCACGCGATGGCGCCGCTTGAGTCGGGCGTCGATCTTGTCGATCGAGGCGAGCTGTTTCGTCAGTCCGTGCAGCGAGAAGTAGCCGGTGTCCACCGGGATGATCACTTCGCCCGCGGCGCGCAACGCGCTGCGCGTCAGGCGGCCGATGTGCGGCGGACAGTCGAGGATGGCAAAGTCATAGCTCTCGCTGACCGTTTCCAGCAGCGCTGCGAGGCGCTTCTCCGCCTCCTCGCTGTTGGGCTGGTCGTCTTCGAACTCGGCCAGATCCGTGCGCGAGGGGGCCAGATCGAACTGCGCCGAGATCTGCCAGATGATCCGCTTGAGATCGAACGGCTCAGCCGCGGGGTCCGCTTTCAACGCATCAGCGACGCTTAGCTCAATCTGGTGCTCCGGCACGGCCAGGCCCAGGGCACATTGCCCCTGCGGGTCGAGGTCCATCAGCAGCGTCCGTTTGCCCTCGCGCGCGAGCGACGCCGAGAGGTTGATGGCGACAGTCGTTTTCCCCGTGCCGCCCTTTTGATTGGCGATCGCGATGATTCTCATTTCAGCGCCCCTGATCTTTCCTATTCTCACACGAAGTGCGAAAAGGTGGGGATAATAGACAAGCAGGCTGTTCCACAGCCCTATAACCCACCGCTCCCTCTATCGGACTATCAGTGTTGAAAACTTCACTCGCATCTGTCGGACTGGCCCTGGGAATACTGGGAGCGGGGGTCAGCGCCCCGCCCGTTTGAGCGGCGCAGGAGCTGCGCCAGGCGGGCGAGCCGATGGGAAAGTCGATGGGATTCGTGTACCTGCGTGCTGAGCTGCGCCACGCGCTCGGCGCGACCCTCTGGATCTCGAAGCAGGTTGCGGACGAGTTTTCGCAGGTCGGCCGCGCGCCGCCACCTCGGCAGCGGCAGGGACGCTGCACCCGCGCGCGATTCGGCCTCCGATCCGCCGGTCGCGGCTTCGTCGCCGCGCAGGATCGGCATGCAGCCGGACGCCAGTGCCGCCAGGGCAGCCGGCGAAAGCGAGCCCCGCGGATCGCATTCCACTAGGAGCGGGATGCCGCCGAGCAGCGGCGCCATCGCGGCGGCCGCTGCCGGAGCCCCATCGAGTGCCGCGAGTTCTTTGACGGCAGGGTGTCGCTGCCAGCCGCTCCCGCAGAGCCGGACCCGGCAGTCCGCCGCGGTCAGGTCGCGCACACAGGCCATCGCGATGAGCGTCGGCGCCGCGCCGGCCTCGAAACGCCGCGCGAGGAGCTTCCGCATCGTCGAGTCCTGAATCTCCAGGCGAAGCTGGCGGCACGCCAGCTCGACCAGCCGCACGGCCCAATCCCCCGTCATCGTGTCGATGTTCGCTTCGCAGATCCTGCACATCGTCTGCCAGATCGCGGCCGGCGAGCCCAGCGTCAGGCCGTGGGCCTCGGGCGAAAGATCGGCCGCATCCTGGAGAATGACGACGTCGAAACTCCCGCGCGAGACACCTGCCGGGGATTGGGGTTGATCCTGCATCCCGCACGCCCGTGCTGCGCCCAGTGGCACGAGCTGGACGTCCGGCGCGCGGGCGGCCGAACGCAGGTATTCGCCGAGCTGCCGGTCAACCGCGCAAACGACGTCGCCCTCCCCCACCGCCGCGAGGTCATCGCGCGCGGTCAGTCCCGGCTCGACATAATACGAAATCACCGGGACCGACCTGGGGAGCGGCGCCCGGCTGTCGCCACGGGCAGCGTTGAGCAGCAGGACGAAATCGGCGTCGATCCGTACCGCGGCTTCCGCGAGCGACAGCGGATCGGCCCGCAACGGGTCGCGGCCGTCGATGATCTCGATCGTCCAGCCGAGTTCGCCTGCCGCCCGCGGAATGCCGGAAAGAACGTCGTCCGTCCACGCGCCCGCGCGGTGGGCGTGAACCACGCAGCGGACGTGGTCCGTCGGCAAGCGGCGCTCCCCCCGCGCGGCCAGGGCCGCGGCCAACTCCTGATGCCGCGCGCGACGGCGATGCTGGTGCGCCAGGTGTGCGCGTTCCAGGGCCGCGTTGAAGCGCTGCGTCTCCGGCAACGTCAGCCACGGCCAGGCCACGATGCGTTCGGGGAAGAGCATGCCCGGATGGGCGGCGAGAAAGGCATCGAGCGCGGCGGAAACATCGTCGCTGCACAGCAGGATGATGCGCCGCCCGCGCAGGCAGTCCGACAGGTCGTTGAGCCGCAGCGCTGCTGCCAGACGGCCCGCGTCGCTCTCGAAGACAAATACGGCCTGCTGCGGGGCCAGCCGCTCCGCCAGCAGCCGGGCCTCCAGCCCGTGTCCGATGCCGGGCAGTGCGACGCCCGCCGTGCCGGGATCGACCAGGCGGACGATCGCCGGCGCGCTGATTGTTGGCATCGAGGTGCGGCCGTGCCACGTCGTCATGCCGTCCGCGGCGCGAATGCGCAGGGTCAACGAACCGTCTCGGCCCACGGCGGGTTCTTGGACATCCTCTACACGAACGGCCGCGACGCGCGCCGCCAGAGACGGATCCACGGCACGCAGCGCGTCGAGATTGGCGGAGAACACCTCGGGTGGAATGTGCGGCGCGGCGACCGTCATCGCGCGCATGATACGTCGAGCAGCGGGAATAAACAGCGGAAGACCGCACAGGGGATCGCCGGGTTTGCCGAAGTGTTCATCTTCGCAGGGTCCAGATGATCCAGAGCAGGAAGCACATCCACAGGCCCCACGCCGCGGCCGCCAGCGGCAGGCGCCAGGCGGGCGGAGGCGGGAATTGCCCGACCGGAGGGTCGTCTGCCGGACCTGATTTGGAGGTCGATTCGTTCGTGCCCACGCCTGATCCTCGTCTGCGCGGATCGTGCAGCGCAGGCGATCAATCTACGGTCATCGGCATTGGGCGACAAGGGCAGCTTGACCCCCCCCGCGGCATCCCCGACACTGGCCGGATGCGTTTGGACGCACGATGACGACAACGGTTCGGGATCGGATGCATGGCGAACTACCTGGTGACAGGTGCGGCGGGGTTTATCGGGTCGAATCTGGCGCGACGGCTCGTCGAGCTGGGGCACCGCGTGCGCGCCGTGGACAACTTCTCCACGGGGCGGCGCGTCAACGTCGAGGACTGGGCCGATCGGGCCGAGTTCGTCGAGGGCGACCTCCGCGATGCCGAACTCTGCCGCCGCATTTGCCGCGACGTCGAGGTGGTCTTTCACCAGGCGGCCATCCCCTCCGTGCCCAAGTCGGTCGTCGATCCGCTGACCAGCCACGAGTGCAACACCAATGTGACGCTCAACCTGCTGCTCGCCGCACGGGACGCGCGGGCGCGCCGGCTGGTCTTTGCCGCCAGCAGCAGCGCCTATGGCGAACTAGCGGTCTCGCCCAAGGTCGAGCATCTGGCGCCGCAGCCGCTGAGCCCCTATGCGGTATCGAAGCTGGCGGGCGAATATTACTGCCGCGTGTTCACACATTGTTACGGGCTGGAAACCGTCTCGCTGCGATATTTTAACATTTTCGGTCCGTGGCAGGATCCCACGTCGCAGTACTCGGCCGTCATCCCGAAGTTCATTACGGCGATGCTGGCCGGCCTGCAGCCGACGATCTTCGGCGACGGTGGGACGACGCGCGATTTTACATTTATCGAGAACGCGCTGCGGGCCAATCTGCTGGCCGCGCAGGCGCCGAAGCTGTGCGGCGAAACGGTGAACATCGGCGTGAACCGCGCCGTCAGCCTCAATCAGTTGGTCGAGATGCTCAACGGGCTGCTCGGGACCGCGATCCAGCCGAAGTATGAGCCGCCGCGCGCGGGGGACATCAAACACTCGCTGGCGGATATCACCGCCGCGCGCCGGGTGATCGGCTACGAACCGGAGGTGCACCTCGAAGAGGGGCTGCGGCGGACGATCGAGTTTTTCAGGTCGCAGCGCACGTAACAAAGCCTCGCGTATGGAGTACGGCAGATGGCGGTCGGCGGACGGGTGCTGGTCAGCGGGTGCGCGGGGTTCATCGGCTATCACCTTGCGCGGCGCCTGCTCGACGACGGCTGCACGGTGGTCGGCGTCGACAACCTCATCACCGGCCAGCGGCGCAACTATGACGAACTCGCGGCCCACCCGCGCTTCACCCGCCACGAAGCGGACATCGCCGCGCTGCCGCGGATCGACGGCCACCTGGACTACGTGATGGACTTTGCCTGTCCCGCGTCGCCCGTCGACTTCGAGGAGAAGGCGCTCGACATTCTGCACACGTGCAGCACCGGCGTGCGCCGACTGCTCGATCTGGCGGTCGATCACGGCGCCGTCTTTGTTCACGCCTCGACGAGCGAATGTTACGGCGACCCGAAGGAGAGCCCGCAGAAGGAAACATATTGGGGCAACGTCAATCCGATCGGTATCCGCTCGCCGTACGACGAAGGGAAGCGCTTCGCCGAGGCGCTGACCATGGCCTATCAGCGTCGTTGCGGTCTGCGGACGCGGCTGGTGCGCACCTTCAACACCTACGGGCCGCGGATGCGCCCCGACGACGGCCGCGCGCTGCCCAACTTCATCAATCAGGCGCTGGCCGGCGAGCCGCTGACGGTATACGGCGACGGCCGGCAGACGCGCAGCTTCTGCTACGTCGACGATCAGATCGAAGGGATCGTGTGCCTGGCAGCCTCGGACTTCGGCGAGCCGGTGAACATCGGCAACCCGGTCGAGGTGACGCTGCT
>CAZNDQ010000232.1:0-6566 GCA_964571825.1 uncultured Planctomycetales bacterium
CGCGCTCCCTGCCGTGAATAATGCCCGTGCGGTACTGCGCGGTCGCATACCCGATCCGCCAGGCCGCATCCTCGTTCAGCGGCTCGGGCGTCGTCGCCCGCACGTCATACGCCTTGAACAGCGATTCGATCATCGCAGCGCTCTCCTTGCGGCTTCCGGACGCAACCATTCCCGGCAGAACGCCGGTCTGATCGCGAAACTGGCAATCCCGGCACTTGTGAAACGCCACGCGCTGACGACCGAAGCACACCGCATCCGAGATGAAGATGTGCTCCTCACCCGGGCAATATCGGGTGTATTCGTTGCTGCGCTGTTGCATCGAGTTTCACCGGGTCGGTTGCAGGCCGCACCAGTACGACATCCTATCGCCGGCCGGCCGATCAGGCCACGACCGACCGCCGTGCCGCCTGCCCGTTTGAGCCGTCCGGCAGCGCGGTCGTGCTTGAGGTCAGAATCGGCGGGCACCACGGCCGGAGCGGGCGCGCGGCCGGTGCTAACCCGGCAATCGCGCCGAGTTCATCGCCGCGCTGATCTGAAACGAGAGCTGCTCGAGATGAACCGCCAGGTCGACATCGCCGACCGCGACTTCGCGGCCGACATTCAACGACACCGGCGCGAAATTCAGCACCCCCATGATCCCCACCGATACAAGGAAGTCCGCAACCTCCTGCGCGACCGCCGCCGGCACGGCGATGATCGCCAGCAACACGCCGTGCTCACGGACTACCGCAGCCACATCGCTCATCCCCGCGACGCGCAGCCCTCCCTCTGCGTTGAGCACCGTGCCGGTGAGCCGCGGATCATTGTCGAACACGCCAACGATCCGAAACCCCTTCTTCTCAAATCCCCGGTAAGCGGCGAGCGCCGAACCGAGGTGTCCGGCGCCGACCAGAATAACGTTCCAGGTCTTGTCCGTCCCAAGGATGTGCCGCACCCGCGTGACGAGATCCTCGATGCGATACCCGATGCCGGGTTGCCCGAACTGCCCAAAGTACGCAAAGTCCTTTCGCACCTGCGCGTCGGTAAAGCCCAGCGCCTCACCCAATTCGCGTGAGGATGTGGTGTGCTTGTCCTGTTGCAGGAACTCCTCCAACTGCCGAAGGTAAAGGCTCAGGCGGCGGACGGCGGGGGCGGGAATCTCGTCCGGTTTCATAGGGACTCCGGTGACCGCGGCTGCGCTGCGCTACTCTTTGCCGGAGCGCTGCCGCAGGGGATGGAGTGTTCGCACCGCCGAGGTCGGGGGGCCGGTGTTCCCACGGGGGCGCCCCATTAAAACGGTGCTTCCGAAGGGCGTCAACGGAGAACGTGCGGCGCCGGTCCCTTCGGCGCAAGTCGTTTGACACGCGCCGTACTGCCTGCTACGTTGCCCCGCGACTCGACGTGCCAGGGCTTGTCCGTTCCGCCGCGATCGCCACGCGGACACCGCCTGGACGCAACAATCAACCGGTGCCGCGAAGGCTGCGCTGGTCCCGCGGATCCCACGGGTTGGCCCGGCCCGCCGGCCGGGGACGAGTCGCTCTCCAGGATACGGAATCAACATGCAATCTCGAACACAGACGCTCCTGGCCGTGCTCTGCCTGACAGCGGCGGCAACGGCTGCACGGGCGCAAGCGCCGGCAATCCTCAATCCTATCAGGACTTCCCGTTCCATCGGACCGGCGGAGACTCAGCAGATCGCCGCCTGGCTCGACGCGCAGTTGCAGACGGCCGGAAACCGCCCGGAGGAAATGCAGAAGTTCGTCACCGCCGCCGTCCCGCTCCTCGACGACTCCGCCAGTGCCGAGTTCCGCGATACCTTCGCCGAGCAGGCGGGGCAGAAGTTCACACAGGCCCAGTCCGGACAGACGCCGGCCATTGTCCGTTCTCTGTGCATCGTTCTGGCCTCCACGCGCTCAGCGAAAGCAGTTCCGTTCCTCCTGCTACACGTCGGCAGCGAAGACACCGCCACCCGCTACGTCGCCGTTTCCGGCGTTCGTCGGGTACTGGGCGAGATGCCAGCCGAATCCCGGACCGAAGCGCTGGCCCGCTTCCGCGAAGTGGTGCAACGGGAGTCGAACCCGCTCGTCCGCGCTGAACTGTGTGAGGCGATCGGGCAGTTCGCCGACCCGGCTGCGGCGATGCAGCTCTTCGGCGAACTGCTCACGGCGCGCGCGGCGTCCCTCCGC
Source organism: uncultured Planctomycetales bacterium (assembly GCA_964571825.1). Lineage (GTDB taxonomy): Bacteria > Planctomycetota > Phycisphaerae > UBA1845 > CAZNDQ01. The sequence continues at coordinate 2,166 of CAZNDQ010000232.1, forward strand.
CGTGGCGGGCTGAATGAATTGCACGACCTTAAGGACGTTGTCGTCATCGTCGATCGGCTCAGTGCCCTGCGCGGCGGGCAACTCGCCCCGCCCCAGAAGCAGCCCGCCGTCGTTGCCGTCGCCAACATCCTGCAGTACGTCGTCACGCGCTTCGAGGACGCCGACACCCTGTCCAGCGAGGCGAAGGAACAACTCGCCCTGACGATTGCCCGCAGCGACGCAGCTCTGGCGGCGCTCCTCGGCGCCCGCGGCGGAAATCTCACCGAAGCCCTGGCCGGCGACGAATCGGAGGTCGTCGGCAAGCTTCAGGAGCAGCTCAAGCTCTGGATCGGCGACACCGCGACCGAGGGCGCGCTCAATCGCGATCCGTGGAACCTTCCACGCGGCGGCGGGTTCCCCGAAATCACCCACTGATCGACCAACCGCACTGTCCTCGCGATCCCCGGCTCCGTCCACGGGCGACGGCGTTCGCTTCGGCGCGCGGCCGTTATCCTCGGCGATGCGAATTGCCGGATGCGGCCGGACATTCTACGATGCCCGCGACGCGGAGCGTCCCGCGTGCCGCCGCGGAGATTTTCGTGCACCGCATGCTTGGATTGGGCGCCCTGGGGATGATGGGCGCGCTGCTGGGCGCGTCGGCCCTCATCCCGCGCGAACCCCGTGCTGACTTCCGCCTGGCCAACAACGAAGAATGCCGCACGCTCGACCCGCACCTCATGCAGCTCACGAACGAGATCCGCGTCGGTCTGGCACTTTTTGAGGGGCTCACTTCGCCCGATCCGCTCACGACCGAGCCGCGGCCCGGCGCCGCCGCAAGCTGGGGCATCTCTCCTGACGGGCGGACATACCGCTTCTTCCTCGACCCCGCCGCGCGCTGGAGCAACAGCGCGCCGCTCCGCGCCGAACATTTCGTCGCCGCCTGGGAGCGGGCGCTCAACCCGCGCATCGCGGCCAACAACAGTTCCGCACTCTTCGTCATCCGCGGCGCGCGCGAGCGCTACGACAGCATCGCCGCGCACGACCGTGACCCCGGCACGCCGATCCTCCCCTTTGCGACGGTCGGAGTGCGCGCCGACGATGAGCGAACGCTTGTCGTCGAACTCGCCCAGCCCTGCCCCTACTTCCTCGACGTGGTCGGTTCGATGCCGATCTTCTGGCCCGTCTATCCGCCGGCACTGGAGGGGGTCGCCTACGACTGGCCCGCGGACTGGCAATCGGCGCCCGTCGCCGGGCACGAGCATGCCGCGACACGTCATCTCTGGACGCGACCCGCGCGCTTCGTTGGCAACGGACCCTACGTTCCGCAGGACTGGGCCTTCAAGCATCGCCTGCGGCTTCGCCGGAATGAGCACTATCGTCTCGCCGCGCAGGTGGAGATCGCGACCATCGATGTCCTGCCCATCGCTGACCGCAACACGCGCTTCATGTGCTACGAGACCGGCGCAGTCGAACTGGCGCTCGATCCTTCCGTTGAAATCTCGCGTGTGCTTTACAGCGAAATGTGTGAAGGTCGGCGCCACGACTACCGGTACAGCGAAAATCTCGGCACGTATTTCTTCCGCATCAATACAAGACGCCCGCCACTCGACGAACCGGGCGTGCGCCGCGCACTCGGAAGAGCCATCGACCGCGATGCGATCTGCCGTAATGTCTGGGGCTTCGGACAGCGTCCGGCCGCCACGCTCGTGCCGCCGGGCAACTTCGACGTCGAGTACACCTCGCCCGCTGGCCTGCCCTTCGATCCAGCAGTTGCACGTGACGAACTCCGCCGCGCCGGCTGGACACTGGCGGACGACGGTGGCGCGCCGGTCCGCGACGGCACGCCGTTCCCCGTCCTCGAACTGCTTTACAACACCGACTCCCTGCACAATGCCATTGCCCAGACGGTTGCCCACGACTGGCGGCGCCACCTCGGCATCCGCGTCGAGCTGCGCAACGTCGAGTCGAGGACGCTCGCCGAACGAGTGCGCCGGCTTGACTACGACATCGCCCGCGGCTCCTGGTACGCCGACTATCTCGACCCGCTGACCTTTCTTGAGATTTTCACGGCCGACAATGGCAACAACCAGACGGGCTGGGGAAACCGGCACTACGACACGCTGCTGGGCGCCGCCCGCCTCTCCAGAGTGCAGCATCACCGCTCGATCCTCCTTGCCGAGGCTGAGCGATTCCTCGTCGAGGACCAGGCACCACTGCTGTGCGTCAACCACTATGTTGGCGCCCACCTCCTCGATCCTCGTTTCGACGGTGTACCGGCCAACGCCCGTCAATTGATCCTGCTCGGCCGGCTCCGCCGCGCACCGCAGGGGGGCCGGTGATGCGCGCGCTGATTCTCCGCCGCCTGCTGCAACTGCCGCTGATCCTGGTCGTCGTCTACGCCGTGACTGCGCTCCTGCTGGTCGCGCGCCCGGGTGACCCGCTCGCTGCGACCGAACGCGCTGACCCCCGCGCCGAGGCCGCCCTTCGCCACAAGTACGGCTTTGACCGGCCCTGGTACGAACGATATTTCTGGCGCTATCCGCGACAGCTTCTCCTCCACGGCGACTTGCCCAGCATGGCCTACCCCGACTGGACCGTGCGCGAAGTGATCGGGGGCAGCTTCCCCGTTTCCCTCCAACTCGGCGCCTTTGCCCTCGCCGTTGCTGTGCTCGCCGGAACGCTCCTCGGCGTGCTCGGCGCAGCGCTCGAACGCTCGCCCATCGATTACGCTGCGCTCGCGGTCGCCGTCGTCGGCATCTCGCTCCCGCTTTTTGTGATTGCCGAAATCGGCCTCATCCTCTTTGCCGTGCTCTGGCCGCTGGTTCCGCTCGGCGGCTGGGGCGGACCGCGAACACTCCTCCTGCCCGGCCTCGTCCTCGCCCTGCCCTTCATGGCCTATATCGCCCGCCTCACGCGCTCCGCCATGCTCGAAGTCCTCACCCTCGAGTTCGTACGCACGGCCCGCGCCAAGGGCGCTGCCCCCGCCGGTGTCATCCTCGATCACGCCTTTCGCAACGCTTTCCTCCCCGTGCTCAGCTACCTTGGCCCCGCCGCCGCCGGCATCTTCACCGGCTCCTTCGTCGTCGAAAAAATCTTCCGCATTCCCGGCCTCGGCACTCACTTCGTCCAGAGCGCCCTGAACGGCGACCAGACCCTCGCCCTCGCCATTGTCATGCTCTACGCGGTGCTCCTCGTTGCGTTCAATCTGCTCGTCGACGTCTGTTACGCCGCCATCGATCCGCGCATCCGGCTCGCGGGAGGACGCGCGGCATGACGCAGACCGTCCTCGACGAAGTCTTGCCCCCCCGCGACACGCCGGTCCCCCCGATCCTCCCGGCCGCCCCCCAACCAAGCTGCGCAAGCATCGCCCCGCCGGCCCGCGCCGCGGCAACGGCGCGCCTCCTCCGCTCACGCGCCAGCGCCGCCGGTCTGGCCGCGCTCGCCGCCTTGACGCTCGCCTGTTTCGCTTCGCTTCCCTGGTCCGCCCGATACTACGACCAGCAGATCCTCAGCTTCCACCATCAGCCGCCGCGCCTGTCCGCCGCTGTCGACTGGTTCGGCCGCGACCATCTTGGCCGCAGCCTCCTCGCGCGCACGCTCCTCGGCGGCTGCGTTTCCCTCGGCGTCGGGCTGCTTGCCGCCGCCGTTAGCGTCGTCATCGGCGTTGCCTGCGGCCTTATCGCCGGCTTCTTCGGCGGACGCATCGACGCGCTCCTCATGCGCACCGTCGATGTGCTCCTGTCACTGCCTTATGTCCTCGTCGTCATGCTCCTCACCATGTCGCTCGGCGCGCGTCTTGCGCCGCTCTTCGGCCAGCGCTGGACCTCCTTTCTCGTGGTCGCCGTCGCCCTCGGCTCCGTCAGTTGGCTCACCATGGCCCGCGTCATCCGCGGACAGGTCCTCGCCCTGCGCGAATCTCCCTTCGTTGAGGCCGCCCGCGCGCTCGGCATCCCCGCACCTCGCCTCGTCCTCCGCCATGTCCTCCCCAACCTCGTCGGGCCGATCATCGTCTACGCCACGCTCACCGTGCCGCAGGCCATCCTCCAGGAGTCCTTCCTTAGCTTTCTCGGCCTCGGCGTTCAGGAGCCGTTGCCCTCCTGGGGCTCGCTCGCCGGTGCTTCGGTTGACGCCATGAACACAATCCGCTTCGATTGGTGGCTCGTACTGTTTCCCTGCGCTGCGCTCTCGCTGACGCTGCTCAGCCTCAACTTCGTCGGCGATGGACTGCGCGACGCCCTCGACCCGCGCCGCACACGCGGCCGCGCGGAATGAACAACCAATCGCAATGGCGAGCAAAATGCTCGACGAACGCGAAATGCTGCTGTCGATCGAAGGCCTGAGCATCGAACTCGGCTCGCCGGGCAGCGCTGCGCGCGTCGTCGACGCCGTCTCGTTCGCTGTCCCGCGCGGCCGCACCGTTGC
>CAZNDQ010000233.1:0-6539 GCA_964571825.1 uncultured Planctomycetales bacterium
GCGCGGGATTCAGGCATTTACCGGGCAACTCGACAAGAGTACGTATGGGTTGATCATGCTGGACGTGGACGCGGGGACGATCTGGTGTTATGAGTTCACCGGCACGAGGCCGAACGAGCGCAAGATGCGGCTCGTCGCCGGGCGTTCCTGGCTGCACGATCGCTATCTCGAAAACTTCAATCAGGAGGAGCCGACGCCGGACACGGTCGCGGCGATGATTGCGCAGCAGCGCAATCTTGCACCGGCCCTCCCACAGAGGGAGGTGCCGCCGACTCCCAGCGAAGCGCCGGAGCAACCCTGATTGCCCCGCACTCCGGGTGCCCCAAGCATCCGATTAGAGGAATCGAGACCATGGCCGAGTATTACACAATGGATGAGGCGCGTGCCAAGCTGGGCATGAGCGAGGTGGAAATCCGCGCTCTTGTTGTCGAAGGCAAGCTGCGTGAGTTCCGCGAGGGCGGAATCGTCCGCTTCCGCACAGAGGACATTGACCGCCTCTCGGGCGGGCTGGGGGGGCTGAGTCAGACCGGCGAACTGGTCTTGGAGCCGGCCGGGTCGTTTGCCGGGGGAACCGGTGCCGGGGGTTCGTCTTCGATTGGGGGGCTGGACCTGACGGACGCGGGAGGGGGCGACCTGCTGTGGCTGGCCGACGAAGAGGACAAGGAGATCGACAAGAAGGGGCCGAAGAAGGACGACACGGTCGTCACCTCGATCGGTGTGAGCGTTTTCGAGGAAGACGAGTTGGAGCTGGATGCAGACCCGGCGGCCAAGACCGTCCTATCCGGTTCGGGAGGCGCCGGGGCCCCGATGGAGGGCTCGGGCGGCGGGTCGGGGCTGCTGGACCTGACGCGGGAGAGTGACGACACCTCGCTCGGCGCAGAACTGCTCGACGAGATCTACCCGGACGAGGGCGGCGGTCCGCCGGGCTCGGGGAGCATGCCCGGGATCATCGGCGAGGCGACGGCAGCCGGGATTGCCAAGGAGATGGGCGGAAGTTCCGGCACCCGTGCCGCGCTGCCCGCGGGGTCGCGCACGGGCGTCCGCGCGGGAAGCCGGTCAGGCACGGTTGTGCCGATGGACACGGGCTCGGGCAGTGGTACGGCGCTGGCGATGGAGGACATCACCAGCGGTGCCGAGGCCCCGTCGCCGGCCGCGATGACCGTTGCCGCCCCACTGGTGACTGTTGAGGATCCGTATGCGGGTGCGTTTACCGGTGTGATGCTGGTCACGGTGTTCATCCTGGCGCTTTCCGGGGCGACCGGAGCCGCGTTCCTTTCCGGCTCCTGGCCCGCGTATCTGGACTGGATCAGTCGGAACATCATCGTGTTCGGCGGGGCGGCGCTCGCCGCGACCGTCATTGTCCTTTCGGTCGGGATGATGCTCGCCCGGCCGAAGGGCCCACGGGCTCCTCGGGCGGAACGCCCAGCCAAGCCGAAGAAAGAGGCCAAGCCCAAGCCGGAGAAGAAGTCGCTGCTGAAGAAGGGCAAGAAGTAGCAGGCGGTTCAACCGCCGTTCGCCGGCGTTTGACCCGCCTGCCCCTCTCGAACGAGCCGGTTCGGTGGCGAAAAAATCATGCCGAACGTGCGGCCTGCCGTAACCCCGCCTGGGGTGAGCACTTGGTCCGCAAAGCACGATCCAGAATCCCTGTGAATTGTTTTCCGGCTTCACTCGGCGCTTGTGTGCGCTGTGAAGTTTGGTAGATTACGCTTGATAGGCAAACCGGCGTGGGAGCGCGGCCCGAGCCCTGAGTTTGCCTGCAGCACACGTACCGGCAGCGCTAAAGGAGATCAGGATGAATCTGCAGCGGTTGTTCGTTGGCGTTCTTGGTCTGGGCATGATGCTCGCGGCGCCGGGCTGTGCGCCAAAGTCGGAGTACGACGCGCAGGTGATGAGCAATCGCAAGCTGCGCGAACAGCTCGAGCAGGCACGGCTCGAACTGCAGGATGCGCGGTCGCAGGCGGAACTGGCACGGGCCAAGGCCGCCGCCTACGACACGGACATGGAGGCGAAGAACAAGCTGATTGCCAGCCTGCAGAGCGAGCGCGATCAGCACCTCGAGGCGTTCCGCCGGGCGCAGCGTGCGCTGGAAGAGATGGCCTCGCGCAAGCCGCAGGATCCGATCGTGCTGACGCAGGCGCTGCCGGCGGAACTGGACTCGGCGCTGCGCGACTTTGCCGCACGGCACCCCGAGGCGATCGAGTTCGACTCGCGTACTGGGGTGGTCAAGTGGAAGTCTGACCTGCTGTTTGCGCTGGGATCGGACGTGGTCATTGATTCTGCCAAACCCGCACTCGCCGAGTTTGCCGGGATCATGAAGTCGGCGGCCGCGTCGAACTTTGACGTGACGATTGTCGGACATACCGACAACACGCGGATCGCGCGGGCAGAGACGAAATCGAAGCACCCGACGAACTGGCACCTTTCGGTGCACCGGTCGATCTCGGTGATGGACGTGCTCGCCGGGCAGGGCCTGCCGGAGCAGCGGATCGGCGTGATGGGTTACGGCGAACTGCGTCCGATCGCGCCGAACACGAACAATGATTCCAAGGCGCGCAACCGGCGCGTTGAGATCTTTGTTGTGCCGCGGGGGTCGGTTTCCCTGGCGGATACCGGCGCGCGGCGGGCCAGCGCCGAGCCGCAGATGCAGATGTTCACACCGTCGGCGACCAAGTAGCCGGCGCCGTCCCTGGAAACGCGCACCGCACCCGGGGGTGCGGATCACCGTCACTGGGATTGGAGACCGCACCGGACATGCGCCGGGGCGTTTTCTTGCGATTAGCCGGCGAGGCGCGACTGCGCTCGACGGGTGGACGGGCCCACTATTCGGACAGTCCGATCGCCGAGGCCGACGCGGCGTGCGGGGTATGGCTGATGGAGACGAGGATACGGCGGATTCCGAGCCTATCGGCGAGCAGGGCGCACTCACCGCAGAGTGTGACCGACGGCTGGCCGGAGGTGTTGTTGAGAATCTCCATATCCTTCCAGGAGATGCGTTCGCGCCAGCCGGTGCCAATGACCTTGAGGATGGCCTCCTTGGCGGCGAAACGTCCGGCGACATGCTCGACTGGCCGCCGCTTGCCGCTGACGTAGGCGATCTCGCGCTGCGTCAGGATTCGCTCCAGAAACTGCTGCCCGTGGCGGTCCCAGACTTCCTGCACGCGTGCGCACTCGATCAGATCGATGCCGTGGGAAATGACCGACATGGGCTCGACCCTACCGCGGCCCGCGCCGCGCTTCAAGCGCCGCAGTAGACGATGCGCAGACGTTCCGCTATGAGATGATGTATGCCCGCAGTCGATTTGCTCGCCGACCTGACCCCCGAACAGCGCGACGCCGCCCAGCACGGCGATGGACCGCTGCTCGTGCTGGCCGGCGCCGGCAGCGGCAAGACGCGGGTAATCACGCGCCGCGCGGCGCGGCTGGCGCAGTTGTCGGGCATGCCGGGCGTGCTGGCGATCACGTTCACGAACAAGGCGGCGGAGGAGATGCAGCGGCGGATCGCGGCGCTGGGCGCCGAGCGGCGCGTGCTGGCGTGCACGTTTCACTCCTTTGCTGCGCGGACGCTGCGGATGTACGGGGAGCGCATCGGACTGCCGCGGAACTTCAGCATCTTCGACACGGCAGACAAGCGCGACGCGCTGAAACTCGCGGTCGAGCGGTGCGACCTGCGGCACGACAACTGGCCGGCAGCGATGCTGGATGCGCGGATCAGCGGCTGGAAGAACGAGCTGGTCTCACCGGACGAACTCGAGGCCCGAGCCGGTGCGTTCGAAGAGCGTGTGACGGCGCGGATCTACCGCGCCTACGAACAAATCATGTCCGAGCAGCAGGCGCTGGACTTTGACGACCTGCTGTTGCGCACGGCGAAGCTGCTGGGCGGGGACGAGGGTCTGCGCGCCGGGCTCGAACTGCGGTACCCGTACGTCCTCGTCGACGAGTATCAGGACACGAACGCCGCGCAGTACGTCATAGCGAGAGCACTGACGAAGGAGCGCCGGAACCTGTGCGTGACGGGCGACCCGGATCAGGCGATCTATGGCTGGCGCGGGGCGAACATCCGCAACATTCTGGATTTCGAGCACGATTTTCCGGACGCGCGCATTGTCTACCTTGAGCGCAACTATCGTTCCACCGGCCGCATCCTCGAAGCCGCCAACCGCATCATCGCCGACAACGTGCACCGCAAGCCGAAGACGCTGTGGACGGAGAACCCGGAGGGCGCGCGGATAACGGTACGGGAGAACGAGACGGGGGAGGAGGAGGCAAGGGCGATTGCCGAGGCGGTCGCCGATCTGGCGGCGGCGGGCCGCCCCCTCGGGCAGATCGCGGTCTTTTACCGCGTTAACTCGTTGAGCCGCCCGATCGAGGATGCGCTGCGTCGCGAGCATCTGGCCTATCGCATCGCGCGCGGCGTCGAGTTCTACAACCGCAAGGAGGTGAAGGACGCAGTCGCGTACCTGCGCGTACTGGCGAACCCGGCGGACGAGATTTCGCTGCTGCGGATTATCAATACGCCCGCGCGCGGCATCGGGAAGACGAGCCTGGAGAAGCTGGTCGCGCACGCCCGTCGAACAGGGATCACACTGCTCGACGCGCTCGCCGACTCTGCGGCCGCCGGCGTCGGGGCCGGCGCCGCCCGCGGCATCGACTCCTTCCGACAACTGCTGGCCACCATGGGGCAACTTGCCGATGGGCCGGTGGCGGAATTCGTGGCCCACGCCATTCGCCATTCGGGGCTGGAAGCCATGTACCGCGGCGAAGACGACAAGCCGGATGAATCCGCCTGGGGCAACCTCGGCGAGCTGATCAACTCGGCCGCGGAATACGACCGCGACCATCCTGATGGTTCGCTGGTCGATTACCTGTCGCTGGTCAGTCTCGTCAGCGCCGCCGATGTGATTGACGGACGCCGCGACGCGGTGACGCTGATGACGCTGCACGCGGCCAAGGGCCTCGAGTTTCCGGTAGTCTTTATCGCCGGACTCGAGGAGGGCTTTCTGCCACACCAGCGTTCGATCGACAACGACCTGCTGCTGGAGGAGGAACGTCGGCTGTGCTTCGTCGGCGTGACCCGCACGCAGGCAGAGCTGACGCTGTCGTGGGCGCGGCAGCGGCTCATTCGCGGCCGATACGAGGCCCGTTCCGTCTCGCGCTTCCTGCGCGGTCTGCGCGATCTGGACGTGGAGTGGAAGCGCACGCCCCCGCGCACCATTGGGCGTAACGGCGCGAGCGCCGGTTCGCCGCCGCGCGTGCTGGGCGCCGACGAGGGGGAATTCGTGCGACATCCGCAATACGGGCTCGGTGTGCTGCTGTGGATTCAGCGCGGCGTTTCGCAGACGATGGCCGGCGTCCGTTTTCAGAACGGAGTCGAGAAGACGGTGGTGCTGGAACATACCCCTCTCACCTACGTGAGCATCGAGGAGCTACACAGTGGCGGCCAGGACTTCGCGTGATCTACGTCTCGACGTCGATGGCGTCACCGGCAGCCGTTTGGAAAAATCGCAGCGGCTGACGGCAGCGGAGCTGCGGCGGCTCGAATCGCGCATCGGGGAGATTCTCGCCTGCATCGACGCCGGGCGGGGCACGGGGGCGCACCGCTACCGCGAGCTGCCGTACGCGCGGAAAAACCTCGCGGCGGTGCGCGCGCTGGCGGACGAGCTGCGCCCGCGGACGGACAACCTCGTGGTGCTGGGGATCGGCGGCTCGGCGCTGGGCAACATCGCGCTGCAGACGGCGCTGCGCCCGCCGACGTACAACTACGAACCGCCGGAGCGTCGCGGCGGGCCGCGGCTGTTCGTGCTGGACAACGTGGACCCGGTGCAGTTCGACGCGGTGATGAACCTCGTCGGCAGTGAGCTTGACCGCACGATCATCAACGTCATCAGCAAGTCGGGCGAGACGGCTGAGACGGCCGCGCAGTTCCTCATCGCCCGCCAGATGCTCCGCGATGCTCTCGGACCGACCCGCGCGCGGGATCAGATTGTGGCCATTACGGACCCCGCGCAGGGCACGATGCGGCGGATCGTCGACGAGGAGGGCTACCGCTCGCTGCCAGTGCCGGACGGCGTGGGGGGGCGATTCAGCGTGCTCTCTCCGGTGGGGCTGTTTTCGGCGGCGATGTGCGGCATCGACGTCGGGCGACTGCTTAAGGGGGCGGCGTCGATGGACAAACCGTGCAGCGCGGCACGGCTGGCCGACAATCCCGCGGCGATGATTGCGGCGGTGCATTTTGCCTACCGCAAACGCGGCAAAACGCTTTCGGTGATGATGCCCTACAGCTTTCAGCTCAAGGACATGGCCGACTGGTTCCGCCAGCTCTGGGCGGAAAGCCTGGGGAAACGGTATTCCGCCGACGGACGCAAGGAATTGTTCACGGGTCTGACACCGATCAAGGCGCTGGGCGTCACCGACCAGCACTCGCAGGTGCAGCTCTACCGCGAAGGGCCGAACGACAAGGTGTTCATGCTTGTGGGCGTGCGAGACTGGGGCAAGAGCGACCTGCCCATCCCCGCCGGGCTGGACGTGGAGCCGATCCGATA
>CAZNDQ010000234.1:0-6526 GCA_964571825.1 uncultured Planctomycetales bacterium
CAGCCGCCGCATCAGCGACGCCGCCATCACCGCCCGCCCGTCGCAATCCTCCCGCCCCTTGCCCAACGTCTCTTCCACGCTCGGCAGATAGTCAACGACGCCCCACGTATCCCAGTCCCAGGCGTACGGAACAATCTCCAGCACGTACCGCTCCACCGTTTCGAGCACCTCCCCGGGTGCCGAGATACTCCGCTCGCGCAGGTCCTGTCGCAGGTTCGTCAGCTGTTCCTTCAGCGCGGGATTCGCCGGGTCCGTCAGCGCCTGCGGATCGGCCATGTGTGACAGGTGCCGCGGCAAAAGATCAAGCCGCGGGTACGTCACCCCCACCAGCACCGCACCAACAAACAGGCACTTGACCAGCCATCGCCTCAGGCGCGGGAGGCGGTTGATTCGCTGAATGACACCCATCGTCACCGAACTCCGGCGCGTCGGACCCCCCTCACCGAAAGTATACCCCCGACCGACTGATGCGTTGCCGGAGCGGGCGCCTTGTCGCGGATTCCGGCCCGCCTTACGCTCTTCCCCACGTGGAGTCTGCTCGTCCCAGCCTGCCGCGGGCGCTCGCCCCTCTCGCCGAGCGCCAATTCAGCCGCATCCTGCTGATCAAACCCAGCTCGATCGGGGACGTGCTGCACGCCATCCCGGTCCTCTGGAGCCTGCGGCGGCGCTTTCCGAACGCCCACCTTGCCTGGCTCCTCGCCGGCACCTGCGCCCCACTGCTCGACGGGCACCCCGCCCTCGACGAAGTGATCCTCTTCGACCGCCGACACTACGGCCGGATTGGGCGGAGCTTCGCCGCCTCGCGCGATTTCGTCCACTTCCTCCAAGTGCTCCGCCGCCGCCGCTTTGACCTCGTCATTGACCTTCAGGGGCTTTTTCGTAGCGCTTTCATCACCTTCGCCTGCGGTGCTTCGACCCGTATCGGGTTCGGCGACGCCCGTGAATTCGGCGCCGTCTTCTACACCCACCGCATCCCTCCCGGCCCCGCCAACGCGCACGCCGTCCAGCGCAACTTGCGACTTGCTCCCCTCCTCGGCATCCCCGACGACCGCCCAGACTTCACAATCCGCGTCGATCCCGCCTCCCGCGATGCGGTCGCTGAATTACTCTGCGCCGCCGGCCTGACGCCCGACCAGCCCTATCTCGCCGTCGCCCCTGGCGCCCGCTGGGAAACCAAACGCTGGCTTGCCGACGGCTTCGCCCGGGCCATCGACCGCGTTCGCGAGCGTTGTGGCGCACCGGCCGTACTCCTCGGCAGCCCCGAAGAGCGTGATCTCTGCGACCGCGTTGCCGCCGCCGCCCGCCATCACCCGGTCAACCTCGCCGGTCGGACCACGCTCAGCCAGTGGGTCGCCGCCCTCGCCGGGGCACGCGTGGTGCTCTGCAACGACTCGGGCGCCAAGGACGTGGCCGTCGCCACCGGGCGGGGGCTCGTCACGCTCTTCGGCCCGACCAACCCCGCCCGCACCGGCCCCTGGGGCCGCGAGCCGACCACCCTCCGCCGCGACCTGACCTGCTCCCCCTGCTACCTGCGTAAGCTGAGCCGCTGCCGCTTCGACCACCGTTGCATGACTGAAATCACTCCCGACGAGGTCGCCGCGCGCGTCATGGACGAGTGGCGACGTGCAGCCGACAATAACGTAGAATAGGGAGATAAGGGGGTCTTCCAAGCGTACAATCGGCGTGGAGTTTACCGGACCACTGCCGCGCTTCGCGGCCAGGTCCACCCGGCACCGGATCGGTATCCGATGAATCTCAGAAAACACTGGCGAAGCTTGCGCCGCTTCATACTCTTCCGCATCCTCCGCGCGGACGACTCGCCGCGCGCCATTGCTCTCGGCGCCGCCATCGGCATGTTCATCGCCTGGACACCCCTGATGGGCCTGCACATGCTCATCGCCGTTGTCTGCGCCGCCGCCTTCCGCGCCAACAAGGCCATCGCCGCCGCGCTCGTCTGGCTTTCCAACCCCATCACCTTTTTCCCCATGCTCTACTTCGAGTGGCGCATCGGCAACCGCATCATCGGCCCGGTCGGCGAGCATCAGCACCAGGAGGCCAGGCGCGTTCTGCACGATCTTGCCTACGCCGCCCTGCAGCCTCGCTCGTTCTTCGATGATCTGCTCACATTCGACTTCTGGCGCAGCCTCTTCGACGTGGGCACGACCATCGGCACGCGCGTCTGGATCGGCGCCGGACTGATGGGCATTCTCTGGTCCGGCATCAGCTACATCGCCGTCAATCGCTATGTGCGCTGGTACCGCGCACGTCGCGCCGCGCGGCTCGGCCCGCGCGCCCATTCGCTCGCCGGCATCACCGCGCGGCGGCTGCGCCGCGCTCAGCGCCGTCCCGTCTGATCAACCGGCAACCGCCCGCGCTTCACAGGCTCGGCGAACCACACAGGCGACGAATGAACAAGCTCCCGACACAACTCGTCCTCGCCTCCGCCAGCCCGCGACGCGCCGAGTTGCTCCGCCGCCACGGCTACCGTTTCATTGTCTGCACGGGGCCACACGACGAGCCGCCCCTCGATGAAGCGACGGACGACCCCGCCGCACTGGCCGAGTCCACCGCCTGGTTCAAGGCACGCAGCGCCGCCGACGCCGGTGCGCGCGGCGTCATCCTCGCCGCCGACACCGTCGTCGTGCTTGATGGCCGGCTCTACGGCAAGCCGCGCGACGCCGCCGACGCCCGCCGCATCCTTATTGCGCTTCGCGGCACGACGCACGACGTCTACACCGGCCTCGCCCTCCTCGACACCGCGACCAGTCGCCGTCTCCTCGCACACGATCGCACCGTCGTCACGACGCGCTCACTGCCTGACGACGCCCTCGAACGGTACATCTCGTCACAGCGCTGGTTCGGCAAGGCCGGCGCCTACGGCATCCAGGACGCCGACGATCCCTTTGTCGAGTCCATCCGTGGCAGCTTCACCAATGTCGTCGGCCTGCCCGTTGAGCGCCTCGCCGAATTGCTCGCTGAACTCGGATACGCGAAGTCGTTCATCGACCCGGGCGCCGCGCCGCCCTCTGCACCAGACGCGCATGACTGAACGCCTTCCCGCCGCGCCGAAACCTTGCCCGCACCCGCAACCGGAGTATCATCCCCAAAACGCATGCGCGGCCCAGACAACCGGGAGCGATTCATGTCCGGACTCGTCCACAGCCTCCTCGAGCAGGCCCGCCGCCGCCCCGACACGCTCGCCGTCGCCGACACCCAGCGCGTACTCACCTACAAACGCCTCGTCACGCTCGCCACCGTCATGCGCGATCTCGTCCTCCGTGAAACGCAGGTCCCGCGTGTCGGCATCGTCCTGCCCTCCTCCGCCGCCATGGCCGCCACGATCTACGGCACGCTCTGGGCCGGACGCACCGCCATCCCCATCAACTTCATGCTCCAGCCGCGCGAACTCGAAGAGGTCATCCGCGACTCCGGTATCGACCTGATCATCACCATCCGCCACTTCGCCTCGATGCTGGAGAAGCTCCCCGCGCGCAAACTCTTCCTCGAAGACGCCGGCCTCAAGCACCGCCTGATCTTCGCCTTGCTCAAGCCCCGCCCTCGCCCGCCCGAGACTGACCCGCACGACACCGCCGTCATCCTCTACACCTCCGGCACGTCCGGCGTGCCCAAGGGCGTCTGCCTCACCCACGACAACCTCCTCTCCAACACCCGCGCCTGCGTCGAGCACGCCCAGCTCAAGACCGATCACCTCTTCCTCGGCATGATCCCGCAGTTCCACGGCTACGGCCTGACCGCCCTGCTCTTCGCCCCGATCACCATCGGCTCCACCGTCTACTACCTCCCGCGCTTCAACCCCACCCAGGCCGTCGAGACTATCCGTCAACGCCGCATCTCCGTGCTCGTCGCCATCCCCAGCATGCTCAGCGCCATCCTCCGCCTCAAAAGCGTCGACCGCACCGCGCTCTCCTCGCTGCAGCTCGTCGTCAGCGGCGGTGAGCCGCTCCCCGCCACCGTCTTCGAGGGGTGGCGCGACCGCTTCGGCATCGAACTCCTCGAAGGCTACGGCATGACCGAAACGTCGCCTGTCATGTCGATCAACGTCCCAGGCGCCAACAAGCCCGGCTCCGTCGGTCGGGCCATCCCCGGTATCGAGTTCCGCATCGTCGACGAAAATGACCGCGCGCTCGGCACCAACCAGGAGGGAGAAATCCAGGTCCGCGGCCCGCACGTCATGCCCGGCTATTACAACAAACCGGACGAGACGCGCGCCGCCTTCCGCGAGGACGGCTGGTTCTGTACCGGCGACGTGGGCAAGATCGACGAGGACGGCTTCGCCTGGATCACCGGCCGCAAGAAGGAAATGATCATCGTCGGCGGCGAGAACGTCTTCCCGCGCGAGGTCGAGCGCGCTCTCGAACAGCACCCGGCCGTCGCCGAGGCCGCCGTCATCGGGCGAAAAGACGCCAGCCGCGGCGAGGTCGTCGTCGCCTACGTCATCCTCCGCGAGGGTGCCGAGGCGACCGAGATCGCTCTGCGCAACCACTGCCGCGACCACCTCGCGGGATACAAGATCCCCCGCGACGTGTTCATCGTCGCCGACCTGCCACGCGGCCCCACCGGCAAAGTGCTCAAACGCCAGCTCCGCGAGCAGCTTCAGCAGAGCGATCAAACAGCGCCGGCCTGACCGTCCCCGACTCCTCCGCGATGCAGAAGTGATGCCGCGACGCCGACAGCGCCTCGTCAAACCGCAGCTCCAGCACCCGCGCGCCGTCCGGCTGAATACCGAGATCGGACGCCACGAATCCCGGCCCGCGCCGCTGTTTGCCCATCGCCCCCGGCTCCGGCGGAACCGCCGCCGCCGGAATCAGCGTCATGATCTGCCGCTCCGCCATCCGCGCGAACGCCCCCCCGCCTGCCACGCCGGACGCGCCAGAGCTCGCGTTCATCCCCGGCATCGGCAAACGGACACGCAGGGTGTACTCGTCAACTCGCGCGACAGATGTGGACGCGGCGCGCGCCGGCCGCACCGTCAACGCACAGACCGCCAGATCGCGCACGCCCAGCGCCTCCGCCACAGCCGGCGCCGCAAAGCTCGCCAGCGGCGGAAAGTCGAACACGTACACCACATCGCCGTCCCGCGCTCCATCGCACGCTTCCGCCAGCGACTGCGCCCACCGCGCCTCGACCCCCACGACGCGCTGAAACTGCCGGACGGCGAACACCGTCCCCGCGCCGTACAACACGACCATCATTGCCCCCGCCGCGCGCCAGCGCCTCCGCCACAAGTCCCTTCGCGCGAGGTCGGGCAGCCGCGCAAGCACCGCCCCCGTCAGCAGACTCGCCCCCACGCTCGCCAGGTACAGATGATGCGAACCGGCGAACACCGGCAGCACCGGCCCCACCGCGATCGCCGACCAGCCCAGCAGCGCCCATGCCGCTCGCGTCAGGCCTACTGTCGCCCGCACAACCAGCAACAGCGCGCCCGCCACCACCGCCGCCGACACGTACAGCGCTCCCGGGTGCGTGCGAAACCATTCGAACACGCCAAGTTGCAGGCTCGGCACGTATACATACAATCCAAGGTAATAAAATAGCATTTTTTCAAGAACATATTGTCCGAAGCCCGCGTCGCCCGGCCGTAGCATGTACTCCCGCCCCGGCAACGGCACCCCCTCCAGCACGCGCATGCGCAGCAGCACATACCCCGCGACCACCATCCCCAGTGCTGCACACACGACGACCCGCCGCCGCCACGGCCCCCGCCCCAGCAGCAGATCAAGCCAAACGATCAGCACCGGCACCACGACGCCCGTCTCACGGCAGAGCAGCGCCGCCCCCGCGCACACAACCGCCGTGATCGCCGCGCCGACTCGCACCGGACCCTCCGCGCCCGCGCTGCCCGCCTCGACCGCTCTCACTTCGCCCCAACACGCGAACCGCCCGTACGCTGCCACCGCAACCAGCACGAAGAACGTGCCCATCACTTCGTTCTGACAGGCGATCCACGCCGCCGTCGTCGCGTGGCCCGGATGCAGCGCAAATAGCAACGCCCCCAAGCGCGCCGCACGCCCGCTCGCCAGCAGTTGCACCGCGACCGCCGCCGCCAGCATCGCCGCCCCCCAATGCCACGCCAGCCCGAAGGCGTGCATCCCTACTGCCTGCCACCCGCACGCCGCGTACTGCAACTTCATCAGCGCCAGCGCCAGCGGCCGGAACGGCTGCCAGAACGACGGCGCCTCCGCCCACCAGTACTCCACCAGCCCTTCCGTCTGCCCGACGCGCGCCGCCCGCGCCAGCTCGCCCACCGACCACCCCGCGCCCTGCAGCGCTCGCCGGTGCAGATGATCGTCGAAAGCCGGCCCGCCCCACAGCGCCTGACCGTGCCCGACGAGCACCACCGCCGCCAGCAGCGCGCCGGTGCGCAGCCACCACCGCGCACCGCCGCCGCGCTCCGCGCCGCCCGCGCCGTTCCGCGCATCGCTGTCTAATTGCATCTTCAAAACGTGAATCGCACGATGAACCGCGCGCCGCGGCACCCGCTCACGCGCCCGCCGGTCCCGCATCG
>CAZNDQ010000235.1:0-6513 GCA_964571825.1 uncultured Planctomycetales bacterium
GGAGGATCACGGCATCCGCCTGTTCGAATCCTCCGAGTCGCGGCTTCAACTCTATGGGCATCGTGGCCTGGACATGATTTTCCAGCTTGCGAGGGCGTGATGGACACCGCACCCATTCTGCTGATGAAGGATCGCCGCCGCGAAATGATCCCGATCGAGAAGATCAAAGTGATCAACTCGCGGAATCGTGACGAGAAGCAGTTCGCGCTCAACGTTCAGAGCATCGAGGCGAACGGGCAGTTAAAGGACATCCGGGTCAATGACAAGTTCCTCGCCAAGAGCGGCTTTTACGAGCTGATCTGCGGCGAGGGGCGGTTCATCGCGCACCAGCGGCTCGGGCGTACGCACATACGGGCGGAGGTGGTCACCTGCACGCGCAAGCAGGCCTACCTCGAGTCGCTGGTCGAGAACCTGGCCCGCAGCCGGCCCGGAACGATGGAGTTCGCGCGCGAGCTCAAGCATCTGCGCGACGAGGGTTGGACGCACGAGCAGATCGCGCAAGTGGCCTGCCGCAGCGTCGAGTACATCCGCCAGTACATCCAGCTGGTCGAAAAGGGTGAGGAACGGCTCATCCTGGGTGTGGAGCAGGAAGTGTTCTCGATGTCGTTCGCCGTGCTGGTAGCGAGCAGCGAGGACGCCGCCATCCAGAACGTGCTGATGGATGCCTTCGACCGCGGGATCGTGAACTGCCAGAACTTCGCCAAAGCACGTCAGATCATCAGTGCCCGGATGGAGGAGCGCAAACGCAAGGACGGACAGGACGGAGGCGCGGCGTACACCGTCGCCACGCTCACAAACGACATCACGAACGCGACGCAGGCAAAGGAATCGTACGTGCGCGAAGCACAAGACAAAGAGACGCGCCTGTTCGCGCTGCTCGACGGGCTCACCAAGCTGTGGAAAGACGCGTCGCTGCTGGACCTCTTGCGAGAAGAAGGCCTGAGCGAGCGTCCAGAGCTCGCGGGCACATACAACGGGGCCGTTTCACAGTGACCAATGAGGATCGAGTTCATGGACGGATCAGAGGCGCGTGACGTTCCGATCAGCAAGCTCCGACCGCTCCGTGAGCGGCGTGTGACGCAACGCGAATACGAGCGCATCCGCGCAAGCGTCAAAGCCATCGGATTGATCGAACCACTGGTCGTGTTCCCGGACAGCGACGGGTTCGTCATCACCGACGGCGTGGTGCGGTATCGAGCACTGCTGGAACTCGGCGTGGAGGTCGTTCCCTGCATCATCGGTGAGCGACGCGAAGCCTTTACCGGGAATCGGATGGTCAACCGCGTTTCGCCTGTCCAAGAGAATCGCATGATCGAAAAATCACTCGAGGAACTCGACGAGCAAACGATCGCGTCGGCGCTGGGGATCGCGGGCATCGCTCACCGGGTGAAACGCACGCTCCTGAAGCAGCTTCATCCGGACGCTGCGGCTGCGTTTGACCAGGGGGCCATCACGCGAACGTGCGCTGTGGAACTCACGCACGTCAAAGCCGCCCGGCAGCAGGAAATCGTCACGGCGATGAAGAGTTACAAGGACTACAGCATCGCCTTCGCGCGCAGCCTGATCCTCAAAACGCCGCCCCAGCAACGCGAGACTCGACGCGGTCGCAAGCACAATCCGTGGAACAAGTCGGCCCAGCGAAAGAACGACCTGCTCAAGAAGCTCGCCGACGCCGAACAAAAGCATGATTTCTATTCGCGGCTGTACAAGCAGTACACGATCGACCTGCTGCGGTTGGCGATCTACGCCCGGGCGCTACTGACGAATAACCGGGTCCGTGCGCACCTGGACCAGCACTATCCCGACATCGTCGCACGCTTCGAGGCCATCATCGCCGATGCGAGGGACTAGCCCATGGCCAAGTGGACGCGCGAGCGGGTGATTCGAGAGATCCTGGCCCGTGAAACGGCCGGCGAAACGCTCACCGCGAGCCACAAGAAGGGCGTCGGGTCGAGGTTGTATCAGGCGGGGACGCGCATGTTCGGCTCGTGGCGCAACGCACTGCTGGCGGCCGGTATCTCGCCGGCCCGGGCGCGGCTGACCGAACGCTGGCCGCCAGAGAAGGTGATCTCGACCATCATCGCGCTGTCACGAAAGGAAAAACCTCTGGGTCCCACGGAGTTGCAGCGGCGGCATGGCTACTTGGTTCGCGCGGCACAGCGGCATTTCGGATCGTGGGCCAAAGCCGTCGCGGCAGCGGGCGTCGACCCTTCGAGACTGAGGCGGATTCCGCAGTGGTCGCGCGACGCCATCATCAAAGCCATCTTGGAACGTGCGCTGGACAACGCGCCGCTCGGAAGTCGCAACGTCCGCCCCCGATCGCTGGCGGAGGCAGGCGCACGCGCGTTCGGTTCTTGGCGCGCGGCGCTGTTGGCCGCCGGCGTTCAACCACAGCTCGTCCCAATCAAACTGCCCCGCGTCGAAGGTACGGATGGCGCCAGAAAGCTGCCCGGCCCCGCCCAGCTATGGACCGAGCAAGGCGTCATCGACGCGATCCTGGCGCGACTGCACGAGCAGAAGCCTATTAACGCCGTTGCCGTCTACGTGGACCATCGCTCGTTGTACCGCGTCGGGGAGCGTCGGTTTGGCAACTGGCGGAAAGCCCTGATCGCCGCGGGCCTGAATCCCGACGAGGTTCGAAAGGGCGCTGCATCCCGGACA
Source organism: uncultured Planctomycetales bacterium (assembly GCA_964571825.1). GTDB lineage: Bacteria > Planctomycetota > Phycisphaerae > UBA1845 > CAZNDQ01. The sequence goes on from CAZNDQ010000235.1 coordinate 2,662, forward strand.
CACCCATGAGCGGTCGATCTCACGGGCTGCGTGCTGCACCGGAAGTCTCAGTGACTTGGCCCGATGAGACTAAGCGCGATGCCGCAACTTACGCGGCGACAGTCGGTTGCGACTCGCAGTCTCAAAGTCTCACACTTTGCAGGTTGCGCCCCCGGATGAATGATGCGTAGACGAACCCGAGCGGCCGAGTTGCCGAGCGAGATCATCTCGCTCACGACGTACGCGCAGCTCGAGCTCTACCTGTCCAAATTCGCGGCCGGCGAGCTCGGGCTGGTGCTACTGCTGGGCCGTCCCGGCACCGGCAAGACCGAGAGTGTTCGCCGCGCACTCCGGATTTCGCCGCACACGGACGGTCCGGTGGAGCCACCGGCCGGGGAACGTGTTCTCCACATCGAGGGCCACATGCAGCCTTACGGGCTGTATCACTGCCTCTGGGAGTTTCGCGACCAACCGGTCGTGCTCGACGACCTCGACAAGCTCTACGCCGACGCCGACTGCGTGCGGCTGCTGAAACCACTGTGCAATACCGAGCGCGTGAAGCGCATCACATGGCTCTCGAACCTCACCATGAACGCCGTCGACGTACCCACGTCGTTCACGACGAAGAGCAACGTCATTCTGATCGCCAACGAATGGCGATCCGTGAATCCGAACGTTCGCGCCCTCGAAGACCGTGCGATCATTCTGCATTTCCGCCCGACGAATGATGAAGTCCATCGGCGGGTCGGCGAATGGTTCGACGATCGTGAGGTGTATGCGCTCCTGGCTGGCGTGCTGCACGCGATCCCGGCGATCTCGATGCGCCATTACTGCAAGGGGTCACAGCTCCGGCGGGCAGGTCTCGCGGACTGGCGGACGAACCTGCTCCAGATGGCGTTTCCGAATCCGCGCTTGGCGTGCGTGGCGGCGCTGCAACGAGAGCCAGGCTTGGGATCAGAGTCTGCTCGAGTCGAGCGTTTTGCATCGCTCACTGGGGGCTCACGCGCGACATACTTCCGCCTGAAGGCGATGTGGATGCGCTTGGACCACCGCACATAACTCGACGCGGCGCATCAGGTCACTTGCCGCAGGTCTTGCAGGGCGCTTGAGCCGAATGTGCGTTGTTGCGCTGAGGCCCAGACCTGACAGTACCGACGGCTGACAGTAGCACCGCTGCGCCGGCGTAAGCCGTCGTCGAGAACAGCCAGCCCGAAATGTTGTCCAGGCCACGCGTGATTGAATACGTCACCAGCGCCGCCCAGAACGCCTGACACGCGAAGCAGCCCATGAAGTACGTGAATGCGCGCCACAGCAGCGAGGAGCGTGCCAACTGCTGCAACTCCGCGCGACGCGACTCGATCTCGCCGTCCGTGAGCGGCTGCTTGGCCGCGTGCGGCGAGCGGCGGGCAACGTCGTCGTCCCACATGGCGCGGTTGTTGATTTCCCAGTTCAGCCGATTCATGCGCTGCCGCCGTGGCGCGTCGCGCAACGAGAGGCGGTACTGCAGCTCGGCCGCGGGCAGTGAACCGAACAGCGCCTTGGCGATGGCGCAGACCGCCAGTGTCCAGACGAAGAAGGATGCAACGTGCGACCAATCCGTGATCTCGAAAATGCTCGTCATGTGAAGGCCTCCGTGCCTAGATTGTTTGATTGTCGAGAGCGCTCCGGCTCCGCCGGCGCTATCTCCCACACTGTTCCAGCCGCTCGCGCAGCAGATGCCGGATGATCCGCGCCTCCGCCGGCGCGTTGCTCGGGTCCACCGTGAACTCGCCTTTCTTCGGCAGCTTCCAGCCGGCGTCGAGCTTGGCGAACAGCTCCGCGACTGCCGGGTCGCGCTCGATCAACCAGCGCCGCAAGTCCTCGTCGCTGGTCCCGTGGAGCAGCTCGGCGGCGCGGGCCAGCACGAAATCGCACGCCAGCAGCCCGAGCTCGTCGTCCGGGCAATACGCCGTCAGGTGGACGCGTTTCGGGCCGATGTTGATGGATACGACCGGCATCACTCACTCCTTCCCACCGCCGCCGCCCGTGAACACGAGCCGGCGCTCCCACATCCAGCGGATCTCTGTCTGCCAGGACGCTGACGCAAACTCGACCAGCGCCGCGAGCTCCTGGAAGCGCGTCGCGCCCGGGTCGCGGTTCTCGATTCCGATGTTGATCGAGCCGACGTTCGGCGCGGCAGTCGCCAGCGCAAGCTCCTGGGCCAGTCGACGGCAGCGGCCGTACACGTTCGCGTCGAGCATCATGTAGACCATGCGGAACAGCGGGATCGCGGCGGTGATGTATGCGAGCTGCGTCGACGTCGGCAGCGAGCCGAAGAATGCCGTCGCGACCGAGTAGCTTCCGGGCTGCATCGCGGCCGTCACCATCAACGCGTCGAACGGACCCTCGACGACGAACAGCGTGTCGCCCCCGATTTGGACGCGATCAGCCTGGTAGACGGTTGCGCGGATCGCGCCTTCGACCGGCCAGTCACGCCAGCGTTTGCGCACCTGCGGGTCAATCGATCGGGCCGCGTAGCCCACGTCCTTGCCCGCGTCGCGGACGGGGAAGACTACGCGGCGCTCCTCGTCATCGAAGCGCAGGTCGAACTCTGCGACCAGCGCATCCAGCCGATCCGCGGGCGCGCCGCGACCGAGCAGGTACTCGTAGCCCGGCGCGGCGACGCCGGTCGGCTTGAGCTCGACAAGCTGGTTCAAATCACGCACTGGCCGGCTCCCGTCCAAGTCTCGCACGGGCAATCGTGCATCCACGTCGTTGGGTCTTTCGTCAGGTCGTAATCGCGCAGGCGCGGGACGCCGCGCCCCGTGTAGGGCGGCAGGTCGCCGTTGCGGCCGGGGAAATTGCGGTAGGGTCGGCTCGAGCCGTCGAGGTTCAGATCGACGGCGACCCACGCGGCCTCACCCTTGCAGGCCGGGAAGTTCCCGAGCGAGCACTGGCAGATATGTCCCGTGCAGCAGGCTGACCCAGCCCACGCCGAGAAGCAGCCGCTTTGCGAATCGACGTATTGCTCGCAGAGCGGTTCGCCGTTCGCACCGTGGTAGCCGTAACCGGGGATCTCCGGCGGAAGCGCCAGAGTGTCGCCGAACGAACAATCCGAGCTGCAGCCCGGCATCCCGTCGCAACCCGAATACCAACTCGGCACGAGCCCGCGCCAGTAGATGCCGGTCACCTCGTGGAACCAGAGGCCGTCATCTTCGCCGAGCGGGTAGAGCGTACCGCAGCCGAACATGTCGCCCAGACAATTGCCCGAGAACTCGTTGCCAGGCGGTCCGGTCGCCTTGAAGTACAGCCCGCCGCAATTCCCGTCGTGGCACCATTCGTGGTCGAGTCGGTTCTTCTTGAACAGACCGCCGTGGTTCGCGTCCCAGCCGGCGTTGCACTGGTCCGGCGTGCAGGCGAAATAGCTCAGCCCCTCGACGCGGCGGACGCAGTTGTAGCCGGCGTGCGGATCATCGACGCACTGCTGAAGCTCCCAATCCCACGACCGGCAGCCCTGTTCGTTGCGGTGGTAGCCGCAGCCGAACGCCGACTCACCGCCGAACTGGCCGAGCGGGTCGTAGCCGTCACAGACGGTGTCCTCCCAGTAGCCACGCTCGCACGGACAGTCCGGGTTGCTCTCAGGCGAGTACTGCGAGTAGCCGCTCTTGCGGGCCATCATGTGGCATTTGGCGGAGCCGCAGTTCTGCGTGCATTCCTCCCAGGTCGGCGTGCCCCACGGCTCGCACGTGTCGGGGTATTCGGTGTAGCTGTTCTCGTAGCCCGGACCCCACTCGTGATACCAGAAGCCGAGAACATGGTCGTAGGGCCAGCACGCTTCGGAGTTGGCGCAACACTCCTGGCCGCCGCCCCGCCACTCCGCGCCGCTCGTTCCGA
>CAZNDQ010000236.1:0-5798 GCA_964571825.1 uncultured Planctomycetales bacterium
CGCCGTCGTCCCCTACCTCCCCTCGCTCCACAACGACTTCGTCAACTGGGACGACAACTACTACCTCGTCGAAAACCGCGACTACCGCGGCCTGTCCCTCCAGCACCTCCGCTGGATGGCCACCACCATGCACGAGGGCCACTGGCAGCCCCTGAGCTGGCTGACCTGGGGCATCGACTACTCCCTCTGGGAGATGTGGGCCGGCGGCTACCACCTCACCAACATCCTGCTGCACGCCGTCGGCGCCGTCGTCTTCTACTTCCTCACGCGCCGACTCATCGCCCTCTGCCTCGCGCCGCCCGCCACCGCGCCCGACACCGATTCCGCGCCCGACGACCGCGCGATTTCCCTCGGCGCCCTTCTCGCCGCCGTCCTCTTCGCCGCGCACCCCCTCCGCGTCGAGTCCGTCGTCTGGGCCACCGAGCGCCGCGACGTCCTCAGCGGCATCTGCTACTTCCTCACCCTCCTCCTTTATCTCCGCTGGTGGCAGGGCCGCGCCGCCGGCGCTGAACCGCGCGGCTTCCCCTTCGCCGCGTTTGGCGCCTTCATCCTCGCGCTGCTCAGCAAATCCATGAGCGTCAGCCTCCCCGTCGTCATGCTCCTCTTCGACGCCTTCCCGCTCCGCCGCTTCGGCCCCGCCGCCGGCGGCTGGCTTTCGCGCCGCTCCCTCCGCGCCGCCCTCGAAAAAGTCCCCTTCGTTCTGCTCTCGCTCGCCGGCGCCGCCGTCGCCTTCCACGCCGCCAACCGCATCGGCGCCGTCGGATCAATGAGCCGCTACTCCGTCCCCGACCGCCTCGCCATCTGGGCGTACAACCAGATCTTCTACCTCCGCAAGACCCTCTGGCCCTTCAACCTCTCCCCCCTCTACGAAATGCCGCTCCAGATGGACCCTCTCTTCTGGCATTGGACCGGCAGCGGCCTGCTCATCCTCCTCATCACCGTCTGGACCTGGCGCCGCCGCCGCGCCGCCCCCGGCCTCCTCGCCGCCTGGATCATCTACACCGTCATGCTTCTGCCCACCTCCGGACTCGTCCACGCCGGGCCCCAGCTCGTCGCCGACCGCTACTCCTACCTCCCCTGCACCGTGCTCGCGATCGTGCTCGGCACTGTCCTCGCCGCGCGCCTCATCGCGCACTCGCGCGCGACATTTGCCGCGCCGCTCGCGTTGACTACGCTCCTCGCCCTCGCCCTCGGCACCCTCTCCTGGCGCCAATCCCTCGTCTGGCGCAACTCCCACTCCCTCTGGACCCACGTCCTCCAACGCGAACCCGAGAACTGGCACGCCCTCAACAACCTCGGCATCTGGTACGCCGAACACGACGAACCCGTCGAGGCCATCCGCCTCTACCGCGAGTGTCTCCGCGTCAAACCCGGCTACGCCAACGCCCTCAGCAACATGGGCCTGGCCCTCGAGAAAATCGGCGAGCACCAAGCGGCCGCCGCCGCCTATCGCGAGACGATCCAGCACGAGCCAGACTACGTCCACGCCTACGTCCACCTCGCCGGCATCTACTACCGCCAGCAGCGCTACGACGACGCCCTCGCCCAGTACCACGAAGCCCTGCGCTATCCGCACAAGATTCGCGGCGACGTCGGACTCGCCCAGATCCTCGCCAACCTCGGCCAGACCCTCACCGCGCTCGGCCGCACCGACGAAGCGATCGACAACCTCCGCCGCGCCGCCGCCCTCGACCCCCACCTCCCCCATGCCCAGCTCCACCTCGGCCTCGGCCTCGAAGCGCGCGGCGACATCGCCCCCGACGCCGACGCCTATCGCGCCGCCCTCGCCATCCGCGCCGACTACGCCTCCGCCCTCAACAACCTCGGCGTCGTTCTCGTCCGCCTCCAGCGCTACGACGAGGCCGTCGCCGCCTACCGCGACCTCCTCGCGCTCGAACCAGACCGCCTCAAAACGCTCTTCAACTTCGGCAACCTCCTCTGGATGCTCGGCCGCGACGAGGAGGCGCTCGCCGTGCTCACCCGCGCCCACGACCTCCAGCCCGACCACGTCGCTTCCGCCTCGCGCCTCGCCCTGCTTCTGGCCACCAGCCCCCGCCGCGACCTCCGCGACGGCCGCCGCGCCCTCGACCTCGCCGAACACGTCCGCCGCGCCACCGCCGACAGCCCCCAGGCGCTCGATCTGCTCGCCGCCGCCCACGCCGAACTCGGCGACTTCGCCGCCGCGCAGCGGTTTGCCGCCGACGCCGTCGCCCACGCCGAAGCGCGCGGCCGCGCCGACTGGGCCGCCGAGTTCGCCGCCCATCTGCGTCTCTATCACCAGAATCAGCCCCGGCGCAGCACCAACCGCGGCACCGCATCATCGGAGACTGCGCCATGACCCGCCGCTCGACCCCGCGCTCGCCCGGCCCGCCCCCGCGTCAGCAGACGCCGGGCACCGCGCACGCGCGCTTCCGCCGTGCGCTCGCCCACGCCCTCGTCGCCCTCGCCGCCGTCCTGCCCTATCTGCCCACCACGCACTTCGGCTACATCAACTGGGACGACAATATTAACATTATTGATAATCCTTTCTATGAAATTGCCGACACCGACAGTCTCTGGGAACTCTGGAAGCAGCCGCTGCACAGCCTCTACATCCCCGTTTTCTATACTTCCTATTGGATTGAAGCCAACCTCTGGGGGCTCGACCATCCCGGCATCTCCCATTTCATCAACACGCTCCTCCACGCCGCCAACGGCCTGCTCGTGCTCTCCCTGCTCACGCGCCTCCTCGGCCGCGGACCCGCCCCCGTCCTCGGCGCGCTGCTCTTCGTCCTTCACCCCCTCCAGACCGAGCCGGTCTGCTGGATCACAGGCCGCAAAGACCTCCTCCTCGGCTTCTTCTCGCTCCTCTCGCTCCGCTTTTACCTCGACTTCGCCACCCACGCCCGCGCGCGCGACTACGCCCTTGCCTCCCTCTGCCTGCTCCTCGCCCTCATGTCCAAACCCTCCGCCGTCAGCGTCCCTCTCATCGCCGCCGCCCTCGCCGCGCTCTGCCTCCGCACCCCGCTCCGCCGCCTCGCGTTCTCGCTTGCCCCCTGGCTCCTCATTTGCGCAGCGTGGGTACTCCTCACACAGAAGGTCCAGCCCGTCCGCGCCGAGCACGTCGCCCCCCTCTCACCCCTCCACCGCCTGCTCGTCGCCACCGACACCCTCACCTTCTACGCGGACAAGGTCGTCCGCCCCTTCGGCCTCGCCGCCATCTACGGCCGCACCCCCGCCGTCGCCCTCGGCTCGCGTTGGGCGTATGCCACCCTGCTCTCCGCACTCGTCCTCGCCGTCATCTTCTGGCGCGGCGGCCGCGAAACCCGCGCCGCCATCCTTGCCATCCTCGCCGCGCTTCTGCCCGTCCTCGGACTCGTCCCCTTCGCCTACCAGCGCATCTCCACCGTCGCCGACCGCTACATGTACCTCGCCCTGTTCGGCGTCGCCCTGCTCCTCGCGCAGGCGCTGCGCGCGCTGACGCGACCCGACCGCCCGCGCCCGCTGAATCCCGTCGTCTACGCCGCCTCGGTCGTCGCGCTCCTTGTCCTCGCCGTTCTCACCGTCCGCCAGGTCCACGTCTGGCGCAGCTCGCGCACCCTCTGGGCCAACGTCCTCGCCGTCGATCCCGACTCCTGGACCGCCTGGCACAACCTCGGCACCATCGCCGTCCGCGCCGGCGACGTGAGCGAAGCGCATCACTGCTTTTCCCGCTGCGTCGAACTCGAACCCGATCACGCCGCCGGCATCGCCAAGCTCGCGCCCGCCGAACTGATGCGCGGCCGCCTTACCGACGCCGACCGCCTCTTCCGCCGCGCCCTCGATCTCGAACCCGACGCCGTCGACGCACTCGCCAATCAGGCCCGCGTCCGCGCCGCACTCGGCGATGATGCCGAGGCCCGCTCGCTCCTCGAACGCGCGCGCAACCTCGACCCCGATAACGTCGAACTGATGCTCAAACTCGCCCGCATCCTCGCCACCGCGCCCGACGATCACCTGCGCGACGGACCCGAAGCGCTCCGCCTCGCCCGACTCGCCGCCGAGAAAACCGCATATCGGGACCCGCGCGTCTTCGACGTGATTGCCCTCGCCGCCGCCGAGTCCGGCAACTTCCCCCTCGCCCGCGACTGGATGCAAAAGGCCCTCGACGCCGCCCACAATCTCGGACGCACCGACTGGCTCCCCGAATTCGAGCGCCACGCAACGGCCATCGCCGCCGGACGCCCCTTCCGACACACCGACCGACCCGCGCCGCCCCCGCGTTGACACCCCCCGGCGCCGGTCATAGCATCCGTTGCTGGCCCGCCGCTGCGCTTCCGCCGGCATCTGGAACGGAAATGACCCACGCGACCACACACAGCGGCGAGCCTGCGCTCCCACCCACACGCGCACCCGAACCCCCGTCGCGCATCGCCGACGCCGTCCGCACGCACCTCGACGCCATCGCCCGAAAATACGAGGACAACCTCGACCGCGTGGTCGCCTCGCGCCAGCGCCACCGCTACTACTACGACAGCCTCGCCCGCCGCATCGCCCACGACGTCCTCCCCGGCGCCCGCGTCCTCGACGTCGGCTGCCTCGAAGGCGACCTGCTCGCCGCACTCCGCCCGGCCTACGGCGTCGGCATCGACATCTGCCCCGCCGCCATCGACCGCGCACGCCGCAAGCACGCGCAGCCTCACTTGCACTTCCGCACCCTCGCCGGCGAAGACGCTGCGCAGCTCAGCGAAACCTTCGATTACGTCATCCTCTCCAACGTCATCGGCGAAGTGTACGACCTGCGCATACTCCTCGAAGCGCTGCAGTCCGTCTGCCATCCGCGCACGCGCATCATCATCGCCTACTACAACCGCGTCTGGCAGCCCATCCTCACCCTCGCCGACCGTATCCGCGCCCGCACCCACCTGACCGCCGACAACTGGCTGCCCCCCGACGAGATCAACAACCTCCTCCGCCTCACCGACTATGAGACCATTCGCCAGACCAACGCGCTGCTCCTGCCGATCTACGTCCCCGCCCTCTCCGCGCTGCTCAACCGCTGCCTCGGCCCCCTGCCCATCGTCAACGAGTTCTGCCTGCACACGATCTGCGTCGCGCGCCCGCGACGGCCCGCGCGCGACGCCGTCCCCGCGCGGCGCCCCTCCGTCTCCGTGGTCATCCCTGCGCGCAACGAGTCCGGCCACGTCCGCGAGCTGCTCGATCGCCTCCCGCCCCTCGGCCGCGAGACGGAAGTCCTCTTCATCGAAGGAAACAGCACCGACGACACCTGGGATGTGATTCAACGCGCGGCCGCCGACTACCGCGGCCCGCACCGCCTGCGAACGATGCGCCAGACCGGACGCGGCAAGGGACAGGCTGTCCGCCAGGCCTTCGCCGAGGCCGGCGGCGACATTCTCATCATCCTCGACGCCGACATCTCCGTCCCCCCCGAAGAGCTGCCCCAGTTCATCGCCGCCCTCGAACACGGATACGCCGAGTTCGCCAACGGCTCACGCCTCGTCTACCCCATGGAAAAACGCGCCATGCGCTTCCTCAACCTCCTCGGCAACAAGTTCTTCGGCTACGCCTTCACCTTCCTCCTCGGCCAGCGCTTCCGCGACACCCTCTGCGGCACCAAGGCCCTCTACCGCCGCGACTACGAAATCCTCGCCGCAAACCGCGACTACTTTGGCGACTTCGACCCCTTCGGCGACTTCGATCTCCTCTTCGGCGCCGCCCGCATGAGCCTCCGCATCGCCGACATCCCCGTTCACTACAAGGAACGACGCTACGGCGAAACAAACATCTCCCGCTTCGCCCACGGCTGGCTGCTCGTCGGC
>CAZNDQ010000236.1:5808-6506 GCA_964571825.1 uncultured Planctomycetales bacterium
CCTCAAGATGTGCGCCTTCGCCGCGCGAAAGATCAAGTTCATCTGACCGCCCCGGAGGCCCGCCGCTTGTCCGTCTACCGACCCCCGCAGTCCACCCCCGACGAGCGCGCCCGCCACGAGATCGAGCACGGCCGGCGCATCGCCCACACGGCCGCCCAGATCTGGAACTGGGAATCCCCCTCCGGCCGGCGCCGCGCGCAACGCCGCGCCGACCTCTTTATCCGCCTCGGACGCATCGACCACGCCTCGCGCGTCCTCGAGGTCGGCTGCGGCACCGGCATCTTCACCGCCATGGTCGCCGCCGGCACCGGAGTGCAACTGACCGCCGTCGACATCAGCCCCGACCTGCTCGATCAGGCGCGCCGCCGCCCCGAATGTCACAACGTCCGCTTCGTACAGGGCAACATCGAACGCGGCGAAGGACTCGACGGCCCCTTTGACGTCATCTTCGGCTCCTCCATTCTGCACCACATCGACCTGCACCTCGCCCTGCCGCGGCTTGTCGCCGCCCTCGCCCCCGGCGGCCGCTTCGTCTTCACCGAGCCCAACCGCCGCAACCCGCAGATCTGGATGGAGCGCAACGTCGCCCTCATCCGCCGCCTCACCGGCACTTCACCTGACGAGATGGCCTTCCGCCGCGGCGAGGTCCGCCGCCTCCTCGCCGACGACGGCCTCATCAACATCCGCGTCGAGCCCTT
>CAZNDQ010000237.1:0-6504 GCA_964571825.1 uncultured Planctomycetales bacterium
GTCGGTCTGCTGGGCGTCGCGGCGGAGGCGCTGGAGGAGGGGGCCGATGTCGAAGGTTCGGGCGGGCTGGAAGAGGACGCCGAGTTCGCGGCCGAAGACGCGCACGGTGAGGATGGTGGTATTGCGTGCGCCGTGGGAGCCGAGGACGCGGAGGGAGTCGCCGTCGATGAGCAGGCGGGCGCCGAAGCGGGCGTATTCGACGCGTTCGGGGAGAACGGTGGCGAGGGAGACGCCGGTGAGCTGCTGGACGATCTGAGCGATGAGTTCGCGGGAGATGTAGCCTGCGGCGCCGTCGGGGGGCGAGGCGGTGACGAGGATTTCGGCGGAGTCGAGGCGGCCCTCGCGGACGAGGAGGGACTTGATGTCGACGTTGAGCGAGCCGGTGATCTCGCCGCGGCCGAAGAGGGCGGCGAGCGAATCGAGCGGCACGCCGCCGGCGCGGCCGCTGAGGGCGAGCCAGGCGACGTCGTTGTCGCGGATTTTTCCCTCGTGGATGGTGAGGGCGGCGCGGCCGGTGAGGCCGGCGAGGCCGAACTGCTCGGCGACGGTGGCGACGTCGACGTCTTCGAGTCTTCCGCGGAAGACGAGTTCGCGGAGTGCGCGGCCCTCGACGCGTCCCTGATCGATCTGCATATCGAGTCGGCCGCGAATGGGTCCGGCGGGCAGCAGCGCGCTGACTTCTTCGAGGCGGACGTTTTCGACGAAGCCGGACATGCCGAAGACGGGTTCGCCCGCGGTTTCGCTGTACATCACTTCGCCGCGGAAGCTGCCGGAGGAGATCGAAGTGCCGAGGGCGCTTTCGAGGGACAGCGCGGTGAGGGGGATGGCCGGTACATCGAGGACGACCTGTTCGATGGTGAGTCCGCCGGCGGGTCGGAAGCGGGCGTTGATGGTGATGGGGTCGGTGACCTCGCAGTCGTTGAGCCAGCGGGAGGTGAGGTCGGCCAGGCCGGTGCCGTCGCGTTTGAAGTGGAGCAGTCCGCTGGCGCGTCGGGTCTGGAGGAGGAGGTCGTCGCGGCGCCATTTGAAGTCGACGTCCTGGATTTCGACTCGTTCGAGTTCGAGTTCGGCGAAGTTGTGTCCGAGTCCGGATTCGAGGACGCGGCGGTAGTCGTCGCGTTGCCAGAGGGCGGTGTCGATGGTGAAGGCGCCGCCGATGAGCCGGAGGTAGTGTCCGCCGCCGGCGGGGTTTTCGGCGGCGGGGCGCCACTCGGCCTGTTGCCCGTGGAAGATGAGTCCGCGTTTCTCGGGGAGCCAGACGCGGATGTCGAAGAAGCGGCCGCCGTGGAGGGTGAGGGGGAGGGAGCGCTGGATTTCGGCGGGCAGATTGAAGAACTCGGTGAGAAAGGCGGAGACTTCGCGCGTAAAGAGCGGGCTGCGGCGGTAGACGCCCCAGGCGAGGGAGGTGCCGAGGGTGGAGCCGACGGTGAGCCAGACGAGGATGAGGACGATCCAGCGGCGGCGCAGCATCAGGCGGGCTCCGAATTGGCGGCGCCCAGCGTGCGGGCGGCGGCGAGGTAGTATTCGTAAGCGGCGCGGAGTTCGCGGACGGTGTCGGCGGCGAATTTCTGCAGGAATGCGCGGCCGATCTCGAAGGCGACGACGTTCTCGGCGACGGCGCTGGCCGCGGGGACGGAGCAGACATCGCTTCGCTCGTAGTCGCTGCGCTCCGGTTGTTTGGTGATGAGGTTGACGCTGTCGAGGCCCTGCATGAGGGTGCTGATCGGCTTCATCGCGGCGCGGACGATGAGCGGTTGGCCGTTGGTCATGCCGCCTTCGAGTCCGCCGGCGCGGTTGGAGCGGCGGGTGAAGCCGAGCGTGGGCGTGGGGCACTGCGTGGCGTCGTAGACGATTTCGTCGTGGACGCGGCTGCCGGGGAGGGCGGCGGAGGCGAAGCCGGCGCCGATTTCGACGGCCTTGATGGCCTGGATGGAACCGACGGCCTGCATGAGGCGGCCGTCGAGCTTGTCCTGCCAGCGCATGCAGCTTCCCAGGCCGGGCGGGCAGCCGAAGACGCGGACCTCGACGAGGCCGCCGAGGGTGTCGCCGTCGCGCTTGGCGCTGCGGATGGCGTCGATCATCGGCTCGACGGCGGCGGCGTCGGGGCAGTAGACGTCGTTGGCGTCGCGCGCCGCGGTGAGGTCGTCGGGTGAGAGGGTGTCGGGGACAGCGGCTGCGACAGGGCCGATGCGGGTGACGAAGCCGACGCAGCGGATGCCGAACTGGTTGAGCAGGCCGTGGACGAGCGCGCCGGCGGCGGTGCGGGGCGCGGTCTCGCGCGCGGAGGCGCGTTCGAGGGTTTCGCGGCAGTCGGTGGATAACCACTTGAGGCTGCCGGCGAGGTCGGCGTGTCCGGGGCGGGGGCGGGTGATCGGTGGGGCATCGTCGATGCGGCTGTCCTTGTTGACGATCTGGATGGTGATGGGGGAGCCGATGGTGCGACCCTGGCGGAGGCCGGAGAGGAAGACGGCCTGATCGTGCTCGATTTTCTGGCGGGCGCCGCGGCCGTAGCCGCCCTGCCGCCGGCGGAGTTCGGCGTTGATCCGTGAAACATCGACGGAGTGGCCCGCGGGGAAGCCCTCGACGAGCGCGAGGGTTGTGGGGCCGTGGGACTCTCCGGCGGTGCGATAAGTGAGGTCGGGCATGGGCGTATTGTATCCGCAGCGGCGCGGCGTGCATCGGGCGCGCAGCGGGAACGGGCAAAACGTGCGGATATGGACCTAAATTGGCTGTTACGGGTCGAATTACGAGGCGTCGGCGGATAGACTCGGAGGAGCATGCAGGCCGGTACCGGACGGCCCGGGTCCTGGGCGCGTCGACCGGCGGATGGGTGATGGAAGCGGACCTTCCCGCGCGGAACTTTCTACTTCCCTGAAACGCGGCAATCGTCTCTCCGGATCGAACAGGAGGAATCGGGCAATGGCAAAGAAGATGATGGCGGCTTGGGCGCTGGCAGGGATGGTCGGCGGGGCCGCGCAGGCGGGCGTGGTGACGCTGCGAGCGCAGCGGATCGCGACGGGGCTGAGCCAGCCGGTGTTTTTGGGGAGTGCGCCGGGCGATACGCGACGGCTGTTTGTGCTGGAGCAGCACACGGGGCGCATCCGGTTGATCAAGGACGGGGTGATGCAGTTGTCGCCGTTTCTCAACGTGAGCGGGCTGTCGTCGAACTCGGGCAGCGAACGGGGATTGCTGGGTCTGACCTTTCATCCGGACTACGTGAACAACGGTCGGTTTTACATTTACTACACGAGCCAGGCGAACGGGAGCACGGTGGTGGCGCGGTACAACGTGTCGGCGAACCCGGACCTGGCGGATTCCGGTTCGGCGCAGATCGTGTTCACGCACAGCCAGCCGTTTGCGAACCACAACGCGGGGATGCTGGCCTTTGGCGCGGATGGGTATCTGTACATCGGGCTGGGGGACGGCGGGAGCGGCGGCGATCCGGGCAATCGGGCGCAGAATCCGGGCGTGCTGCTGGGGAAGATGTTGCGGATCGATGTGGACGGCGGAGTGCCATATGCGATCCCGGCGGACAATCCGTTCGAAGGTCCGGGCGATCCGCTGGACGAGATCTGGGCGCTGGGGCTGCGGAATCCGTGGCGTTATTCGTTCGATCGGCTGACGGGTGATCTGTACATTGCCGACGTGGGGCAGAACCTGATCGAGGAAGTCAACTTTCAGTCGGCGGACAGCCCCGGCGGCGAGAACTACGGCTGGCGGCTGATGGAAGGCAACAACTGTTTCAATCCGCCGGAGGACTGCAATCCGGGCGGGTTGACGCTGCCGATTCACACGTACACGCACGCGCAGGGCTGTTCGGTGACGGGGGGATACGTGTATCGGGGGTCGGCGATCCCGGCACTGCGCGGCACGTACTTTTTTGCGGACTACTGTGCGGGGACCGTCTGGTCGTTTCGCTACACCGGCGGCGCGGTGACGGAGTTTACGAACCGCTCAGCGCAGCTCGCAGTGGGGATTGCGTCGCCGATCAACAACGTGAGTTCGTTCGGCGAGGATGCGCGGGGCGAGCTGTATATCGTCGACCACGACGGGGACATCTTCCGGATCGTGGACGCATTTCCGCCGGATTGTGATGGGGCGCTGGCGACCGGGGGCGCCGCGCGTGGCGCGGAGGATTGCAACGGGAACGGTCTGCCGGATGCGTGCGAGGCGCAGGCGGATTTCAATCAGGACGGCGTAGTCGATCTGAACGACTTTCCGACATTCTCGGTGTGTTACGGGCTGTCGGCGCCGGTGCCGGGCGTGTGTCCGGCGCACCTGTTCACGGCGTGCGACCTGGTGGCGAACGGGACGATCAACCTGGACGATTTCAGCGCCTTCAGCGTGAGTTTCGGGGCTTGTCCGTGAGGGAGGAGAAGCTCGTCGCGGACTGACGCAGATGAGATTCACTTGGGCGGCAGCGGTAGCGGCGCTGTGCCTGGCCGTGCGCTGGGCGCCGGCGGGCGAGGTGTTTCTGCGTGCCGAGCGGATTGCGAGCGGGCTGTCGCGGCCGGTGTTCTTGTGCGCAGCGCCGGGAGACGCATCGCGGCTGTTCGTACTGGAGCAGTCGACGGGGCGGGTGCGGCTGGTGCGAGACGGCGTTGTACAGGCGGCGCCGTTTCTCGATCTCGGGGGGCTGGTAAACACCTCGGGGGGCGAGCGCGGCCTGCTGGGGCTGGCCTTTCATCCGAACTACGCGGCGAACGGGCGGTTCTTCGTTCACTACAACGATCCGACGGGCCGGACGGTAATTGCGCGGTACAACGTCTCGGGCGATCCGGACGCGGCCGATGCCGATTCCGCACAGATCGTGCTGACGCACAGTCAGCCGTTTATCAATCACAACGGGGGGATGATCGCCTTCGGCCCGGACGGGTATCTGTACGTGGCGCTGGGTGACGGCGGCGGGGTCGGCGATCCGGAGAGCCGGGCGCAGGACCACGGCGTGCTGCTGGGCAAGTTGCTGCGGATCGGCGTGGACGGCGCAGCGCCGTACGCGATTCCGGCGGACAATCCGTTCGTCGGTGTGGAAGGCGCGCGGGGCGAGATCTGGGCGCTGGGGCTGCGCAACCCGTGGCGGTTCAGCTTCGACCGGCTGACGGGCGATCTGTACATCGGGGACGTGGGGCAGGAGACGGTGGAGGAGATCGACTTTCAGGCGGCGGGCAGCGCGGGCGGCGAGAACTACGGCTGGCGGCTGGTGGAGGGGAACGCGTGTTACAGCCCGCCGACGAGCTGCGATCCGGGCGGGCTGACGGCTCCGATTCACGTGTATGAGCACGATGACGGCTGCGCAGTCATCGGCGGGTACGTCTATCGGGGTTCGGCGATCGAAGGGCTCGGCGGGACGTACTTTTTCGGCGAACTGTGCCGGGGGCGGGTGTGGTCGCTGCGATATGCCGGCGGCGAAGTGACGGAGATGCGCGAGCGTACGGCTGAGCTGGCGGTGGGCATTGCGTCGCCGATCAACTTCATCAGCTCCTTCGGCGAGGATGCGGCCGGGGAACTGTACATCTGTGACCTCGACGGGGACGTGTTCCGGATCGTCGGGGACGACCGGCCGGACTGCGACGGGGACGGGATTCCGGACGTGGTGGCCTTGTCGGAGGGACTGGCGCAGGACTGCAATCGCAACGGGACGCCTGACAACTGCGAAGCGCAGGCGGACCTGAACGGCAACGGCCGGGTCGATCTGCTGGACTTTCTGACGTTCTCGATCTGTTTCGGGCTGCGGGCCCCGGTGCCGGGCGAATGCGACAGCGCGTTGTTCGCGCAGTGCGACTTCGCGCCGGACGGCGTGATCAACCTGACGGACTTTACGCGGTTTGCGGTGTATCTGGGCGCGTGCGCGCCGGGCAACTGATGAATTGCGGATTGCGAATTGCGGATTGCGGACTACCGGCGACCGAGAGCCCGATTGCGCCCCAACCACGAGTGGTTGGCGAGCGGTTTCGTCGGAGGCACCTGGGCAGGTACGATGAGAATGGTGCGTCAGGCGGGCGTCAGGCGAGGGACATTCGCTGAGATGGCGGCGGACTGTGCGATCGAGACTTCAGCAGCGGCGACAGTGTCGCGCCGCGGCGTTCGGCGCTCGACGTCGTGGGTGCTGGTGATTGCCGTCGTGGCCGGCGGGGCGGTGTGGCTGTCGCGTGAGATCGCGGTGCGGCAGGAGCGCGCGCGATTGCTGGCGGGGTTGCAGGCGGAAGATGCGGCGACGCGGGCGTGGACGTGCCGGGCGCTGGCGGTGGTGGAGCGGGACGACGCGGACGCGGCGAACGAGATTGTTGCGCTGCTGAAAGGGGAGTCGGACCCGGAGGTGTGCGAGTCCGGCGCGTACGCGCTGATGAAGATGGGGGATGCGCGGGCAGCGGAGGTGATTGAGGAGCTGCTCGGGCGGCTGCCGGATCACCCGGCGGTGGCGAAGCTGATCGTGTACCACGCGCGGGTGCGGCGGCCGGCGCCGGTGGACGAGCTGCGCGGCTGGGCGGCGGGGGGCGCGACGTG
>CAZNDQ010000238.1:0-6501 GCA_964571825.1 uncultured Planctomycetales bacterium
GGGAACGATCAATCTCTACCTAGACGGCGTGCTGGAAAGTTCGGCGGCCGACGTAGTCACCGGCGCCACCGCCAACTCCACGGACCTCTTTCTCGGCAATCGGGGAGGAGCGTCGAATTTCCTGGCCGGTTTGTTGGACGAATTCGCCATCTTTGGGCGGGGCCTTACGGCGGCGGAGATCACCCAGCTCCATAGCTCGACTGGGTTTGGCGACGGCGTCGGTGACGCCTGCGACGTTTGCCCCGGCGGCGATGACAACATCGACACTGACGGCGACGGCATCCCGGACGCCTGCGACGGCTGTCCCGACGATTCTGACAAGCTCGACCCCGGCCAATGCGGCTGCGGCGCGGCCGACGATGACAGCGACGGCGACGGCACGGCCGACTGCAATGACCTCTGCCCCAATGAGCCGGCGCTGACGACGCCCAGCGAGCCGGCCGGCGAAACGTCGTGCAACGACGGAATCGACAATGACTGCGACGGGCTGATCGACGAAGCGGACCCGGACTGCGTGGCGCCGAGCTGCGCCTGCGGCGATCTGGACAATCCGGGCTTCGGTCAACCGATTGACCTGGCCGATTTCAGCGCGTTTGCCGTGTGCTTCGGTCTGAACGTCGGCACGGATCCACAGTGTGCGTGCGCCGATCTAAACGGCGACGGAGAGGTTGACAACACCGATTTCTCGACGTTTTCCGTGATGTTCGGAACGGTAAACGCGAATTCACCGCCGAATTGCCTGTAAGGAGCGTTCAACTCAAGCAAGGTAACCGGCCGTAACGGGTGGGGCGCACAACCATCCCACCCGCGCGGCCGGGTCCGACCAGGTGATCTGCCACCACAGCGACCTCACCGACTTCGCCACCCTTGTCGGCAGACTCTACGGGGTGAATTCCTGAAATCTGCAACGTCTCTCTGGTGGTAGGTACCAATACATCCGCGCGAATAAGGTGCGCAGGGAATTGAAACCGCCTGTTCCGTCGGTTTGTCCTGTATTGATAAGGGCCGGGTCGTGGAGTGAAACTTATTCCGAATTTATCCGCATCCGACCCCAATTGGTGACCGCGCCAATATGGTTTTTATGCCTCGCGGGGCGATTCGAATCCCCCCTCTCCGGTGCGGCGCAGCCGCGACAGTGCAGGTGAGCTGACAGGCTAGCCCAAGATTTGAGCGAATCGATTCGCTTCACACCACCGGAGTGCCGCACTCCGGGCAAGTCCCGCTTGGCGCCTGGTAGAGTGAGTACCCGCACTTCTTGCAGTGCTCCTCCTGTACCTCGACGCGGAACTTCAGCCCGCATGCGCACTGCGACAACCCCGTCGGCCGCGTCTGCGTCACTCCGCAGCGCGGACAGGTCAGCGAGACTTCCAGCGCCACCGTGACGTACTGCTCCCGCTCATGAATGCGCGAGACGCGGTGGAGGATCGGCACGGCGATCGTACCGCAGGCGTCGAGGATGGCGAAGACGCCGATCAGCCTCGCCCAGAAATCGCCCGGCGGCTCAAGCCAGATGATCCAGGAAATCAGGATACTCAGCGCCACAATCACGACCACGGTTCCCAGGCGCACCCACTCGAATCCGCGATGCAGCCGCGCCAGCGCGAGCAGCGCAATATGCGGAAGCGCCACCGCCACCACGCAGCACGTGGCCGTACTGCGCTCAAACCAGTCGAACGGGCTGCCCGGCCGCAGGTCCCAGATGAGCACCAGCACGAGCAGCAGTGCGACGCCCACCGCCGCCATCCCCGCCGGGCCGACTGGTTGCCAGCGGCGCGACTCCCAGGCGACGGCCGCGGCCAGGGCAAGGATCGCTGCGCCGCCGATCGTGGCCGTCGAGGCGAGCACACGCCCTTCGAGTGTGCCGAACGTGCCGCGGAGGAGGATCGAGATGCCAATCAGACCGCAGGCGGATAGCGACAGGATGAGAGTGTACAGAAGCGACCGCTGTGTGCGCGACGATAGGGCCATTTCCGGCATGCTACCACGCCGGCCGAGCAGGGGCGATGCGAATCCTCCCACGCCAATACTGCCCCTCTCAGGGCATCCGCGCGACGCGAAAACCGAGGTCGCTGAACTGGTCCGACGAGTGGTAGAAGAGTTTACGCTCGTAATACCATAGCAGCACGCTCCCCCAGAAGAACGACCCGCCCCGCAGGCCGCGGATGTCCGGCTCGGGGACCGCCTCGTTCCACTCCATCACGTTGCCGCCCTGATCGAACGTGCCGTACGCGCTCGCGCTGTTCTCATGTGCCCCGACCGGCGTGCGGTAGTAGGGGGCGCCGATCGTATAGCCGTTGTCCCAGAACGTCGCATTGTTGCCCGGGTCCGGGTCGATCAGATCGTTACTCACGTTGTTGATCGGGCCGGTCGGGACGTTGAAGTAGTTCCCGGTGACGCCGTCGTTGACGTGATAGGCTGCCTTGTACCACTCGTTCTCCGACGGAATCACCCACGTCGCATCCGGCTCGCGAACCACGAACTCCAACTCCCAGTCGGCCGTCATCCCGTTCAGGAAATACGAGCCGTCCTCCGTCGTAATCAGGTCCGCCGCGCCCGTCGGTTGCCCGTTGTGCAGCCAGTTGGCAAAGCGCGCCGCGTCGCCCCACGAGACGAAGTTCACCGGCCGGTCCGCCCAGTCCGCCGCCACGCTGTACGCATAATCGCCCGGTGCTCCGACCCGTTCGATCTTGCATCCTTGTGCATGCGACCACATCTGCGGGCTGTACAGCCCGTACGGATCGCTTTCCGCCACCGCGTTGAGGAACACCGCGTACTGCCCCGCCGTCACCTCGTACGTCCCCATCTCGTACACATATCCAACTCCGCCAAATCCGGTCGCATGCGGCGGATTGCCCGGATTGCCGATCGTCACCGTCTCGATTACGACGCCGCACGGATCACACTCGCCCTCGTCGCCTGACGGCCCTTCCAGGAACAGCGCGCTGTTTTCCGTCAGCACTCCCGGTTCGCGCTGCCGATCCGGCCCGCGCGTCGGGTCCTCCGGCGCCTCCGGCGGCTCGCCGAGCGCAGCGGGCTCCAGCGGCACGTACACTGCCACGTCCGCGCCGACGACCCCGGCTCCTCGGGTCAACCCTTCTGTTGAGATCGAAGACTGCGCAGCGGTATGAAATGCCCACACGGCCGCCGCGGCCGCCGCCATCGCCATGCACTTGCCCATCGTCGTCTCCTCCGGCAAAGACAGTCCTGGCGGCCGGCGCATTATACCCCCGGGCAGCAGCAAAATCCGAAGAATCTCGTTGACAGTGTGATCGAACTTCAATAGACACGGAGACCGTAGAATCGTGCCGCACGTTTCGTATGTGACCGGTGCCCTCGGCAGCGCCGTCGATTTCTGCGACCGCGCTCCAACGTTCGCAATCGCCATGACAAACGCCGCGAAAAACCGCGCGCTGGTCGGCCCCACCGGCTTTCCCACGCTGTTGAAAGAGATCAAGGCCCGTATCCGCCAGGCCCAGACCCGGGCGGTTCTTGCCGTCAACGCCGAGCTGGTGCGGCTCTACTGGGACATCGGCCGCCTGATCCATGAGCGGCAGGCGCGCGACGGCTGGGGCGCTGCTGTGATCCCCCGGCTTGCCCGTGAGTTGCGCAACGACCTGCCGGAGCAGAAGGGCTTCTCCGAGCGGAACATGAAGCTCATGGTCCAGTTTGCCAGGGAGTATCCCGAGGCGTTTCGACCAATGTCGGAAAAAGGGCAACCACCGGTTGCCCAATTGCTGGCCGCACCGAATGGGCAACTGCCGGTTGCCCAAATCCCATGGGCACACAATGTGTTGCTGATGCAGCGAATCACGGAGAAGGCCGACCGCCTCTGGTACATGCAGCAGACGTTCGCCAACGGCTGGAGCCGCAACGTCCTGCTCTCGATGATCCGGTCGGAGGCCCACCGGCGCCAGGGCAAGGCCATCACCAACTTCAGCCGGCTCCTCCCTCCGCCCCAATCCGATCTGGCCAGTCAAACCCTGAAGGACCCCTACATCTTCGACTTCCTCACGCTCGAAGAGCCGTTCCACGAGCGCGAGCTTGAAGTGAACCTGCTGCATCAACTGGAGCGTTTCCTGCTCGAACTCGGCCAGGGCTTCGCCTTCGTCGGCCGGCAGCTTCACCTCGACATCGGCGAAATCGATTTCTACATTGACCTGCTGTTCTACCACCTGAAGCTGCGCTGCTTCGTTGTGATTGACCTCAAGCGGGGCGAGTTCAAGCCGGAGTACGCCGGCAAGATGAACTTCTATCTGGGCGTCGTCGACGACAAATTCCGCCACGCCGACGACCGCCCGTCCATCGGCCTGATCCTCTGCCAGGACCGCAATCACATCATCGCCGAGTATGCGCTGCGCGGCGTGAACAAACCGATCGGCATCTCGGAGTACGAATTGACCCGGGCACTCCCGCCGAGTCTTCGCTCCGCCCTGCCGACCGTCGAGGAAATCGAAGCCGAACTGAGTGACGCGGGTTCGCCTTCACCGTCCAGGCGCAGCAGTGCGAAGCCCCGCCGATTGACGAAGAAGCGGCCGACCGCACGACGCGGGAAGTAGCGCGGATCAGATCGCGCCCACCCGGCGGTCCGCCGCCATCGCCATCCACATGCCCATCGTCATCTCCTCGGGCAAGAACAGTCCTGGCGTTCGGCGTATTAGATTCCGGCAGAGGCGGGTTCCACAGCAGATTCCCGAGGCTCGCTCCCGGCGCGACGGAATCCGGTTGCAGCCCGCTCCAGCGCCCTCTTAGCGCACCGAATGTGCCGGTTCCACCGTGAGCGTCAACCCGAGCGCCTTCGTGATCGCCGCGATCGTCGAGAATCGCGGATTGCCGCTCGGCGAAAGCGCGCGATACAGGCTCTCCCGTTCGATGTGCGCTTTCCGGGCGACCCTGGCCATCCCTCGCGCCTTGGCGATCTGCCGCAGCGCGATGAGCAGCACCTTCGGCTCGTCAGCGTCCTCCATCGCCGCCCGCAGGTACTCCGCCGCGAATTCGGCATCGTCGCGCAGCTCTCTGACGATGGCCTCTTCATGCGAAATGCTCGCCTTGCGCTTCATGGCTCGCTCGTCCTTCTCTTGTAGTCGTTCAAATACTCCGCCGCGCACCGAATGTCCCGCGCTTGCTTCCGCTTGTCGCCGCCGAGCAGCAATAGGATCACAGCCGAACCAACCATCGCGTAATAGACGCGATACCCCGGACCCCAATCGATCCGCAATTCCCAGACACCTTCGCCAACCGGCTTGCAGTCTCCGAGGTTTCCCACCTCGAGCCGGGCCAGTCGCGCAGTGATCTTTGCTCGCGCGCGGGCGTCCCGGAGGCCCGCCAGCCACTCGCCGACGACGTCCTTGCCCGATCCGGTGAGGTACCGGCGAATCTCCATGAGACATCTAAGTGTAACCTATAAGTCACAGATCGTCAAGCCTTTCACTCGTTCCCACGCCTCCAACGGCCGATATCACACATCCGATGACCACCGCGCCGCTGACGATCGACCGCTTCGCGCGCGGGCCCGACGAGCCCGCGTGGTCCCTCCCCGAGCGTGCGCGTGGCCAGTGCCCGCTCGCTTTCCTCGCGCTCAACGCCGCGCTCTGCTTCATCATCTACTGGGGTCTGACGACGCGGCTGAACTTCGACGCGCGACAGAGCTGGTACCCCGTCTTCATTCACCAGGCGGCCGCCTTCCTCGACGGCCGGCTCGACCTCCGCCTCGACCCCGCCACCCCCGGCCTCACCGGCAACGACCTCTCCTTCCACAACGGCCGCTACTACCCCTACTGGCCGCAGCTCCCCTCGCTCCTCTCCGTCCCTCTCGTCGCGCTCTTCGGCCCCGCCGCGAGCGACAAACTCCCCGCGGCTGCGCTGGCCGCGCTCAACGTCTTCCTCCTCGGCCTCGTCCTCAACCTCGCTGCGCGCCTCGCGCGCCTCGACCTCTCCCCGCCGACGATCGTCCTGCTGCAACTCTTCTACGCATTCGGCAGCGAGCCCTTCTCCTGCGTCCTCTCCTCCGGCGCGATGAACCAGGCCCTCATCCTCCACGAGACCTGCCTCCTCGCCTCGCTGGCGTTCCTCTTCGCCGACCCGAGCCGTCCGCGCAACATCCTCTGCGCCGGCCTGCTCTGGTGCGCCTGCATCCTCACCCGCACTCACGCCCTTCTCCTCGCGCCGCTCTACGCCCTCATCGTCTGGCGCGCGCACACCGCCACCAGCGCCGCGCCCGTGACCACGAGTCATGCTGAGCGCAGCGAAGCATCTCTCATCGCACCGTACGTACAGCACGCCGATAGGCGGCCGGACTGTCATCCTGAGCGCAGCGAAGCATCTCGGGCGAGCGAAGTGAAACCTGTGACATATGCCAGCGCGAAGCGACTACCTTCCCTTCGTGCCTGCGTGCCTTCGTGCCTACGTGCCTTCTTCTTCATTCCGCATTTCCGATCCCTCGCCCTCTGCGGCGCACTCGGCCTCGCGCTCATGCTCCTCTGGAACGACTTGCGCTTCGACTCC
>CAZNDQ010000239.1:0-6500 GCA_964571825.1 uncultured Planctomycetales bacterium
CCGGCGGGGACCATGAGAGTGCCTTCGCGGTTGAAGCGGACGCGGCAGACGCCGGTTTTTCCGTCGGCGATGAGGCAGCGGTGTCCGCAGGCGACGCAGCGGATGCGGCCGTCGGGCTGGGTCCGAGCCAGCTCGGGGGCGGAGGGCATGGTGTTCTCGGCGAGAAGCGACGCCAGGAGGGGTGCGGCGGGCATGACGGGCTGACTCCTATGTAAGAGGATAGTCGGCATAGGAGCAGGGGGAGGGCGAGGGCGATACAATTGAGGCTGTGGAATCGAACGGCGTGAAGGTGTTGTGGGATGCGGAGCGGCTGGCGGCGCCGCATGGTCAGGCGGACAAGGCCGTTCGCGTGCGGCGGATGTTTGACGCGATCGCGCCGACGTACGAGCGGGTGAACGCGCTGTGCAGCGTGGGGCTAGATCGGTGGTGGCGGCGACGGGCAGTGGCGCTGGCACGGGTGACGAGAGAGGATGATGTGCTTGATGTCGCGTGTGGGACGGGGGATTTCGCGCGGGCGTTTGCGGCGGCGGCGCAGTCCCCAAAATCTGTGGTGGGGACGGACTTCGCACACAAGATGTTGTGTCTAGCGCCGGGGAGATCGTCGGCGGCGCTGCGGTGGTGTGAGGCGGATGCGCTGCGATTGCCGTTCGCGGACGGGCAATTCAGTATCACGAGCGCGGCATTCGGCGTGCGTAATTTTCAGGATTTGGAGGCTGGGCTGCGGGAGATGTATCGCGTGCTGCGGCCGAGGGGGCGGGCGGTGATCCTGGAGTTTGGTGTGCCGACGCGCCGGCCGTGGCGGGGGATGTACCTGTTTTACTTCACACGGGTGATGCCGTGGGTGGCGACGCTGTTGAGCGGAGATGGGACGGGGGCGTATCGCTATCTGCCGGAGAGTGTGCTACGCTTTGACGATCGGTCGCAGATCGTGGCCGCGCTGGGCCGGGCGGGTTTTGCGCGGGTGGAGGCCCGGCCGCTGACCCTCGGCGTGGTGACGGTCTACGTTGCATATCGTAACTGACCGAGTTGCCGCCGATGGCTGAAACGACCCTGCCAGCGCCGTCGTCGATCCCAGGGGAGGACTCGGCGCGCGGGAAGGGGGGCGAAGCGCCGGCTCATGGCACGAAGGGCCGCGGGGCAGAGTCGGGCACGGCAAACGAGCAACACCCCGAGATCGTGGACGTGTGGTCGAGAACGACGCCCAAGTACCGGCGGCGGGCGTGGCTTTTTCTCGTGCTCTCGGCGGTGCTGTTCGCGGGGGTGGGGAACTTCGCCTTCTGGCTGCGGACGGGGGAGTGGTTCGCGCCGGCACAGGCGGACTACATGCAGACGCTCGGGGAAGCGTTCAACTGGACGAGCGCCAATCAGATCACGCTGACGGACATGTTGTTCTACCCGATCAACATGGTGCAGGTGCCGATGCTGGTGCCGATCGTGGGGCTGACGCTGGGGGCGCTGATTTCGATTCCGATTCTGACGACGATTCTGTACCGGCTGCCGGCGGCGCTGATTTTCGTGGCGATCGTCGGGTTCGTAGCGGTGATGCCATGGCTGGCGCTGAACATTCTGTTCGCATGCCTGTTCGCCTCGACCCGGAAGATCCGGCTGCGGTACGTGTCGGCGCTGGTGGGGCTGCTGCCGATCGCGCTGTATTTTTTTCTGGCGATCCGGCATCCGACGTCGATGGCGGCGTCGCTGACGCCAGCGGAGGAGATCAAGCTCTATCTGCCGTGGAGTTTCGCGCTGATCTACGCCGCGCTGGTGATGGCGATCGTGCTGGGCCTGGCGAAGCTGGTGAACTATCGGCCGGGCGTGATAGCACCGCTTCTGGCGGTGATGTTCGGGCTTCCGGTGTTGCTCTTCGAATCGAAAATTGGGCACGACGAGCTGTATTACCGCGTGCTGGAGCATGATTACGGGCCGTTGTCGCCGTATTACTTTCAGGATCGCGATGTGAACGAGGAATCAGCAGCGGTCATACCACGACATGCGGCGGTGGGGTTGCACGGCGGACGGAGCATCGGCACGGACGGCGCGGCCGATTGGGAGCCGGAGTTCGCGGTGGACGGGAGCGACGTGCGCTCGTTGATACTGGAGACGCTGGCGAAGTTTGAGGAGGGACGGCACGAAGTCATCGACGCGTGCACGGACTTCATCCGGCATTTTCCGAAGAGCCGGTACGTGCCGAACGTGTTGTACATCAAGGCGCGCGCACTCGACATGCGACTGGAGCGGGAGTCACTGATTCACACCGGGCGACTGGTGCACTACTCCGATTTCCCGTCGCCCGCCTCGCGTGTGGTGTGGACGGCGCTACTGACGCGGTATCCCAAGTCGCAGGGGGCGCTGGTGGCGCGGCTGCGACTGGCGCAGTTGTCCGTGCGCGAGGGACGCGTCGGGGAGGGCTTGAACCTGCTGAAAGAGGCGGAGCGCGAGTATTCGGCGGGGGAGTGGCGCTCCGGAGAGCGCAGCGCGAGCGGCCTGCGGTCGATGTTCAGAGCGCAGCCGATTGAGGCGCGGCTGGGGATCGCGCCGGAGCGGACGCTGCGCGAGTGCCACAAGCTGGCCGCGCTGCTGCGCGACAATCGGGAGGAGGGGGCCGGGGATGCAGCGCTGGCGGAGTGGATGCGGCTCGATCCGCGAAGCGAGTATTACGGTGCGCAGTTGCGGCGGCTGGTCGCTCGATACGCGGGAAGCGCGCTGGGGGACAATCTAGCGCTGGCGGAGTTGCTGCAGGAGGCGTCGCGAACGAGGCGGATGTTGGCGCTGGAGACGTTTGTGGGGGAGCAGGCGGGCGGGGACGCTGCGGCGCGGGCGCTGTGGGAGCTGGGGCAGTTGTGCGTTGAGGATGCGCAGAACGAGCGCGCGATGGAGGTGTTTGCGCGATTGCAGGCGGAGCATGCGGGGTCGGTGTGGGGGGAGGAGGCGGCGCGACGGGTGAAGCAGTTGGCGCGGCAGCGGCCGCGGGGGTAGCGTGCGGAGGCGTGCGGCAGTGAGTGCGATTGCATGGGCGAGCGAAACATCATCGTGGCGATCACGGGGGCGAGCGGGGCGGCGTACGCGGTGCGCGTGCTGGACGGACTGACGGCCGCGGGGGTGCGCGTGCACCTGGTGATCTCGCCGTACGGCAAGCGGCTGCTGGCGGACGAACTCGATATTCAGCAGCCGACGGCGGAGGCGCTGGTTGGGTCGCGTGCGGCGCAGGTGACGATCTATCCGTATCAGGATGTGGGGAGTCGACTGGCGAGCGGATCGTTTCTGGCGGAAGGGATGGTGGTCGTGCCGTGCAGCGGGAACACGCTGGGGGCAATCGCGGCGGGGATGGGGGACAACCTGATCACGCGGGCGGCGCAGGTGACGCTGAAGGAGGCACGGCGGCTGGTGGTGGTGCCGCGGGAAATGCCGATGAGCGCGATCGAGCTGGAGAACGCGCTGCGGGTTTCGCGCGCGGGGGGGATCATCTGTCCAGCCTCGCCGGGGTTTTACATGCGTCCGGCGAGCGTGGAGGAGCTGGTGCGGTTCGTGGCGGGCAAGGTGCTCGATCTGCTGGGGGTGGAGCACGGTTGGCGGACGCGGTGGGAGGGTTGAGCGCGTCGGTCGGTGTCGGACCAGAGATAGAGTGGGGATTCAAAGATCGAGCCCCGAGGGCGAGTGCTCTCGGGGCTCGTTGTTGCGCTTTGCCGCGGGTGGGCAGACTTCTCGCGGCGCTCACTGACCGAAATTCGTGGAGAACGTAGCAAAGTCGCCGAGGTCCACGTCGCCGTCGCCGTCGAGGTCGGAGGCGGCGAAGTCCTCGGGCGCGCAGCCGTCAAGCGGGGTCGTTGCGCCCGGGCCGGCGAAGCAGACGGCAAACGTCGAGTAGTCGGACAAGTCCACGTCGTCATCGCCGTCGAGGTCGCCGGGGATGGGCGAGATGACGACGGTGAGCACGACACCGGCCGGGTTGTAGGCGACGCTGTAGTCGCCGGGGCCGGTGACGTCGGCGAACTGGCCGGTGAGGGAGCCGGCCGTGAGGATGGTGAACTGCTGGCCGGGCTGGGGGACGAAGCCGCCGATCGGCCGGATGCGGAGGGTGCCGCCGAGCGATGCGGCGGCGGTGACGGCGAGCACGTCGTGCTCGGTGCCCGGGGTGAGGCCGGCGAGTTCGATGTCGAGTTGGCCGTCGGCGCCCTGGGTGAAGGGGCCGTCGATGGTGAGGGTACCGGGGGATGCGCCGGGGGCGACGACGGCGGCGTTGTTGCGGACGTCGGCGGTGACGAGCCCGATGCCGGAGAGAGAGCCACCGTTGAGATTGACGAGGCGGCCGGGCTGGAGGAGGAGTTCGCCGTCGACGCGGGTGGAGCCGGCAGACTGGTTGTAGTCGGAGTCGGTGGACGTGCTGCGCTGGAGGCGGCTGCCGGGGAAGATCTCGACCTGTCCGGCCTGGTCGAAGGGGCCGCGGCGGATGTCAAAGCCGGCGGGGCCGGTGGCCTGCATGAGGCCTTCGTTGCGGAAGAGGCCGGTGTTGGTGGGATCGACGACGAGCGCGCGGGTTTCGTCGGCGATCAAAGTGCCCTGATTGATGAGGCTCATCTGGTTGTTGCAGACGTGGCCGGCGCCGCGGATGGTGTTGTCGACGTTGGTGAGCGTCGCGCCGGCGCTGGCGCCGATGATCTGGTTGAATCCGGTGATGTTGACGAGCTGGATGGTGCCGCCGCCAACGAGAGTTGCTCCGGCGCCGGCCATGAAGGTGGTGAGAACGGTGTCGGCCGCTTCGACGCGAACGTGGCCGAGATTCTTGAAGAAGCCATTGACGCGGGTGATCTGCCCGGTGGGGATGAGGTATTGGCCGTCAAGCGTCACGTCGGTGAGAGGCGACTGGCCGGTGGAGGTGTCGTCGAAGATGAGGCCGGTGGCGTCGGTGCGGAGCGTGCCGCGGGTGATGCCGGCGTTGGAATCGAGGGCGACGGTACCGCCGTTGACAGCTTCGATGATGCCGCCGTCATTGTCGAGGACACCGGCGTTGAGGCGGAGCGCGGCGCCATCGGTGGCGCGGATCGTTCCGCGATTGATGCTGTCATTGCCGTTCAGATGGACGTGCAGCGTGTTGGAACTGTTTGCCTCGATCAAGCCGAAGTTGGCAAAGGCGCCGACGCTGGAGAAGGTGCCCGAGCCGCGGATCGCGGCGGGGTAGTCAATGGTGAGGCGGGCGGAGTCGTCGTTGCCGGTGAGGGTGGTGGCGCTGCCGCCGGACATCTGAGCGACTCCCATCCCGGTGAGTATCACGTCGCCGGAGTATTCGACAGAAGCGGACAGGCCGAGGGCGATCGCGTCGTTGTTGGAGATTGTGCCGAGCAGTCGGCCCCAGCTTCCGGGCTCGAATTCGAGAATGCCGGAGATTGTGACGCCGTCGAACTGAACGATCTCGGTGGAAGCGGGGACGAGGAGCCGGCCGGTACCCTGGGCGTGGAGCAGGCCGTCGTGCACGATCATGGGGCTGTTGGTGAAGGTGACGAGCGAGTCGTCTTCGGCGCGGATCTCGCCGCCGGCATTGTTGACGTTGCACTCAATGAATCGAAGCGTCGCGCCATCGCGTGCGGCGAGCAGGCCGTTGTTGCGCAGGCCGTCGGGTTCGTTGATGGTATTGAAGGTCAGCGTGCGCGCGGCGTCAGCGACGACGGAGCTGAAGTCGTCGACGGTCAGGACGAGTTCGTTTCGGCCGATTTGCCCCCCACCGCGAATGATCGCGCCTTCCAATTCAAGTCGGCCGCCGTCGATCAGGTTTCGAAGCTCTGAGGAATTGCTGCCCATGCGAAGCTCGACACCGGCAATCGTGAGGTCGCGGACGTAGAGATAGGAAGCCGAAGCGACGTCGATAATGCCGGCGGTGGACTCGCCGCCGTGGATTGTGCCATCGAAGGCGAGATTGAGCGTTTCGGCTGGGTCGACACCGATCGTGCCGTAGGACAGGTTGAGCGCGGCGCCCGATTCATTATGGACGATGGTGGCTCCGCCGACGTCCACGCGCAGCAGCGCGCCGTCGGTTACGGAGATCGTATTGGCTTCGAGGCGGGTACCGGTGCCGAGGCGGAATTCGGTGCCGTCGCCTTCGATGTACACGGGACCGGGCGTGAGCCACTGGGCGCCGCTTCGCAGCCAGACGACGCCGCCGAGGAGGTATGAGCCGGCGTCGAGGGTGTCCGCGCCGACGGTCATGGAGTTGGCCACACCGTTCAGTTCCACGAGGGCGTCGGGATTGAGGAGGGCGAAGCCGCGAACGAAGGGGGCGGTGTCGACGGTGACGGTGTAAGTGCCGGGGATGAGGATGGTGGCGGCGTCGACGGAGCCGGGCTGGCCGTCGGGATCCCAGCGAAATGAATCGCTCCAGTTGCCCGACGCGGCAAACTCCCAGAAAAACTCGTCCTGGGCCCGCGTGCCGGCGCAAACAGCGCACAGCACGCCGGTCGCCAGTGCGATCGTCCGAGCATTGTTGAACGGTCGCCGGATTGGGCGCGCGGTCA